>JAISZP010000190.1 GCA_031269135.1 Deltaproteobacteria bacterium
TTTAAATATTTCAAGGACCTTCTTGCCGAAAACAAGCCTCAACTAGTCTTCATCACCTTGGGCGCCAACGACACCCAAGACATCGTCGATGAAGACCGTAAACGCCATATAGTTACCACGCCCTCTTGGAACGAACACTACGGAAACAGGGTCGCTAAGATTTTGGAGATCGCGCGGGAAAGCGACGCCAACGTCTTATGGATCGGCCTTCCCGTAATGGGACAAGAGCCCTACAACACAAGAGCCGCCAACATAAACGCGGTCGCCAGTCAAACTTGCCTGCAGGCCTCGAACTGCCGCTTTTGGGATTCAACCAAATCGCTCACAAATGATAAAGGGGCATATTCCACTTACCTTACAAAAGACGACGGCCAGCACGTAAGGGTCAGAGAAAAAGATTCCATTCATCTCACCAGGGCCGGCGGCGAGATTATGCTCCAGGATTTCCTGGATGGGACTTCCGAGTGGGTCTTATTCACATCCCCGCAAAACGCCGACCAATTGACCGCGCCCAGCGCCGGTTCGCCTGACGGAAATGAAAACGAACAAGCAATTTTATTAAGCCAAAACCAAACTGACGCAAATATTCATATAGATGGAAATGTTCAGACGAATCAGCCGGACCCGTTCGCCGGCGGTTTGACCGCCGAAGATCTGAACCTGCCGACGGATTCCCCTAACTTGAACTTGCCTCAGGATGCGCTTAGTTTTCCGGTCGCGACGGATTTTCCCGATGCCCAGCAGACGCCGGCCGTAATAGAGCCGCAAAGCGGCGATTCCGAGTTTGACATTCCGCAGACGCTCCAGTCCCAAACACAAGATCAAACCCAAACACAAACACAAACCCAAGATCAACCACAAACTCAAACTCAAGATCAAACTCGGCAACCCTCCGCCGCCGCTGAAATCACCGAGCAGCAACAACCTGATCAACAACAACAAGACGTAGCCCAAGACTCCATAGCGCAACCTCAAAGCGATAATCCGCCCTTCGCCTTGACTGAAACCGTTTTGGTCTCCGCCTCCAGAGGCATAACCCGCTATCTGGCGGCGGCGCCTCCGATTTCGGATGACCCCAATCAGCCTAAACTCCCGGCGGTGCTTCTCCTTCACGGAGCCGAAGGCGACCAAAACTTCTTTCCCAAAGGCATAGGGACAGATGATTTGACGGCTTTGGCCAGTCAATACGGCATAATTCTCATAATGCCCGATGGTCTCCCCTTTGGTTGGTACTTGGATAGTCCCTTGGTGCCTGAAAATCAAGTGGCGTCTTACATAACCCAGGAACTGCTGCCGGACGTGCTGTCGAGGTTTCAAGTAGACCCCAATCGCTTGGGAATCTTAGGCATCTCCATGGGCGGTCATGGGGCGCTGACGTTGGCGATCAATAATCCAGGCCGCTTTAAGGCCATCTCCACTTTAAGCGCCGTCATCGACTTGGAAAGCCACCAGACCGAATCCACTTTAGACAAGTATTTAAAGGTGAGCGATCTGTTGGGACCTCCGAAAGAAAATTTGGAGCTTTGGCAAAATCATTCGGCTTACTTTTTGACGCGCCAAACGCCACAAGCCTTAAACAACGTAGCTTTGCGGTTAACCATCGGTCTTAGCGACAAACTTTGCTTAGCCGAAAACCGCCAGTACAACCGCCTCTTGACTGACTTAGGCATAGAGCACCAGTATCTGGAACAATCCGGAGGTCACGGTTGGAAGCTATGGAAGCCTGTGTTCCCCGCCAACCTGCAATTTTTCAGTCAACACCTGTAATCCCGCCGTCTATGGGCAACATCGACCTCATAAAACCTTATTTCCTTAAAAGCGCCCCACTTTTGATTTTGGGTTTTCTCGCTCTAAGTCTTTGCGATTTGGGACAGATGGTTATTCCCAGAATCGTCGGCTACATCTTTGATTTATTGGCGAGTTTCGAAAATCGTTCCGCCGAGTTATGGCGCCTCTTAGCCGTAATACTGGGACTCGCGGTTTTCGTCGCCTTGCTTAGATATCTTTGGCGCCACCTTATCTACGGTTTTTCCAGGGGTTTGGAAAAAGATCTCCGCCGAAGGCTCGAAGACGGCTTTTTAGGCCGCTCCCTTAGCTGGCACCAGCGACAATCCACCGGCGACATGATGGCTTTGGCCACCAACGATATCGAGTCGGTGCGAATCGCCGTGGGTTTCGGCTTGGTCAGCTTGGTCGACGCCATGGTGCTGGGGATAACCGCCGTCAGCTTTATGGTTTCGATCGATCTGACGCTGAGCTTATGGGCCTTTTTGCCCATGCCGCTGATCACCGTTTTGACGGCGCTTTTCGGCAAGTCCATCTACCGCCGCATGTTGGAGACCCAGGACATATTCGGGCGCTTGACGGAGATCGTCAGAGAGCAGTTAAGCGGCTTTAAAGTGATTCGGGCCATGGCCTTGGAGAGTTTGGCCCAGGCTGAAGTCTCCAAAGTCGGCACGATATATCTGAAGAAAAACGTGCAAATGGCCATCGTCATCGGCTGCTTTTTTCCTCTTATGGCCATGTTCACAAACCTCGCGGTCGCTCTTGCCCTCTACATCGGAGGAAAGGCGACCATCCTGGGTTCCATAAGCCCGGGAGACTTCGTGGCCTTCATCACCTACCTCACTCTCCTTTCGTGGCCTATGCTGGCTTTAGGCATGACGTTCGGACTCATACAAGAAGGCTTGGCCTCGCTCAACCGCTTGTCGAGAGTCTTAAAAGCCCAAGAGCCGCAGCATCATCCCAAGACGGCCGATTTTCCCGATCCTCAAGACGGCTTTGAAATCCGTTTCGAAAAGGTCTCTTTCCAATACCCCGCCAGAGACGAACCGGTCTTCGCCGATTTAGACCTGACTCTCGCCGAAGGCGCCATAACCGCCGTCGCCGGACCGACAGGCTGCGGCAAGAGCACTCTCGCCGCTTTAATTCCCGCTCTGCTCGAACCTACGAAAGGGACGATTCTGGTCAACGGCGTCCCAACCACCAAGTGGCCTTTAGACCGATTAAGAGGGCTATTCGGCTACGTGCCGCAGGATGGACACATCTTTACCGGCACCATGCGCCAAAACCTCTCTTTTGGGCGTTTTGGAGCGACTGACGAAGAGATCGAAAAGGCGGCTCAAATCAGCGCTCTACCCATAGACCTAAACGTCTTTCCGCAGGGACTGGACACTCTAATCGGGGAAAGAGGACTTACTCTATCGGGAGGACAACGTCAGCGTTTGGCTCTGGCTAGAGCCATTCTTTTAGACCCGCCTTTTCTCATCCTCGACGACACGCTCTCGGCGGTGGACGCCGAGGTGGAAGAAATCATCCTATCGAGGCTTGTGCCGCTGAGGCGAGGCCGAGGCACGCTGATAATAAGCCACCGAGTCACCAGCTTGTCGAAGGCTGCAAACGTCGCCGTGTTGGAAAACGGAAGAATCTCGGAAACAGGACTCTTTGAAGAACTGATCAAATCCGACGGCTACCTCTCCCGCATCGCCGCCTTGGCCCGCCTTGGAGCCGAGGGTTACGGCTTGCGGCGAGGCTGGGCGAGAATCAACTAATGCCGTCTAAGAAACCCCCATCAGGCGACGACGCCAGGCCGTTCACCAGAAACGATCTCCGTCTTTTGGCGCATTTATGGCCGCTGCTGAGGCCTCTGAAAAAGTACCTGGTTTACGGCATCTTGATGATCACCTCCTCGGCAATCATCAGTTTGGCGCTCCCGTATCTGACTAAAATCGCGATCGACCGATATATCCTCCCCTTAGGCGACGTCTTGAACCTCTCTCCCGAACTCGCCGCTTCCCATACAGCCCGCTTGAAAGCTGATATGTTCATCGAACTTGGGGACGGCAAGACCTTTCTCGCCGCCGAGTTCACGCAGCTGTTGGACGAAAGAGAAAAGCGGGAGCTTCTTCAAAAAGGACTTCTGGAGCCGGAAAAATACTACCTTGCAACCGTGGGGCAAGAACTCGATCAAAAAGACGCCCAAAAACTCTTTGCGACTCTTGAAGGCTCGCGACTCTTTTCCGGCCATATCGTCATTTCGGAAGAAAGCCTCAAAGACGTACCGTCAACCATTCTAAAAACCATGCGCCAAAGCGACATCGTAGGTTTAGGAAAGCTGGCTTTGGCGTTTTCCATCTTGATGGTCTTCGGATACTGCTTCGACTTGGGTCAGCGCTACTTCATGGAGGTCGGCTCTCAGAAGCTGGGCTACAACATCCGTGAAGCGCTGCTGTCTCATTTATTCACTCTAAGTCAAAGTTTTTTCGATCGCCAAGAGAGCGGACGGCTTACGTCGAGGCTGACCTCGGACATCAACAACATCAACGCCTTGGTGAAATCCACGGCCGGCTCTTTTTTCAGCGATTTGCTGAGCTTGGTGGGCGTCATGATCATAATGTTCGGCTTGTCTCCAAAATTGGCCGTCACCGCCTTGATACTGACCCCGCTCGCCGCCATCATTTCCTACCATTTCAGCAAAATCGCAAGAACCCTCCAAAGAGATCTCAGAGCGAAACTCGCCGCCATAAACCAAGCTTTCAGCGAATCGATGATCGGCATAGCCGTCATCCAAGCTTTCAGAAGGGAAAAGCTGACGGCCGAGGAATTTTCGAAGCTCAACGAGGCGAACTTCCAAACCGGCTACCAACAGGTCCACTCGGTAGCCATATTTCTTCCGCTGATCGATCTTTGCGCTTCGGTGGTCTTAGCTCTAATTCTCTGGGTCGGGGGAATCGGCGTTTTCGACAATACCGTAAGCTTAGGCGTCTTAGCCGCCTTCGTCGGTTATACCGCCCGCTTTTTCAATCCCATAAAGGATCTGGCGGAAAAAGTGAACACCTTCCAAAGCGCCTTCGCCTCATTGGAACGCATAGTGGAACTGATGAACCTCAGCGACGTCACCCCGCCGCCGAAAAATCCTCTGTCGCCTCCTAAACCCGGCGGGGCGTTCGAATTTAAAGGGGTATCTTTCAAATACGGGACGGATATGCCCATCGTCTTAAACGACGTCAGCTTCAAAGTGGCTAGGGGAGAATCGGTGGCCTTGGTGGGGGCGACGGGGAGCGGAAAATCAAGCGTGATAAATCTTATGCTTCGCTTCTATGACCCGACAAGCGGCTCAATCGCCTTTGACGGAGTCGATTTAAGAGATCTCGATCTTAGACGACAGAGAAAGCGCATCGGATTAGTCACTCAAGACGTCTACCTCTACTCGGCTTCCGTTATGGACAATCTAAGACTTGGGCGCCAAGATCTTTCCGAAAATCAAGTCTTGGAAGCCTCAAAAGCGGTCGGCGCCGACGACTTCATCCAAAAGCTCCCTTTGGGCTATCAAGAACTTTTAGGTCCTTCAGGCAGAGGGTTGTCGGCCGGGCAAAGACAACTCATAGCCTGCGCCAGGGCCTTGATAGAAGCCCCTGAACTTGTCATTCTCGACGAAGCGACCGCCTTCGTCGATTCCGAAACTGAACTGCTGATCGAAAACGCCATGAAGACGATCTTCAAGCAAAGGACATCGGTGGTCATCGCCCACCGCCTTTCCACCATCAGGCGAGTCGACCGCATCATGGTCATGAATCAAGGCCGGATAATCGAAAGCGGAAGCCACAGCGAACTAATGAAACAAAAAGGCATTTACTACCATCTGGCCACCCTGCAAGGACAGCTGTAAAAGCTTGAGGCGCCCGCCCAGAGAATAAACCCCGCCCAGAGAGTAAACAATGACCCAGCAACAACCACGCCGCCGGTATAATAACGCCCGATCCATCGAAGAGATCATGCGCAACTCCCAAAAAAACGGTTTTATGCATTTTCTTTCCAATCGAGCCAGACTCAATAAAATCTGGGAACAAGTGGTCGGCGCGGATATAGCCAAAAAAACCGCCATCATCTCTTTTGAAGTAGGACGCCTTGAAGTGAGCGTCAAGGGACCCGCTTACTTGGAAAGGTACCAATACTATAAAAAAGAGTGGAAAAAAAGATTAAACATTGAATTTGGGGACGATATCGTAGATGAGATAATTTTAATCGTAGGACAAAAGTGAGTCCAACAAAGCATGATGGCTAACTGCCCGCCGACAAGCAGGCCGGGGCTTCCGTCCAGTTCACCAGACTAAGACGGTTAATAAGAATAAGCCGGTTCATAAGACT
>JAISZP010000289.1 GCA_031269135.1 Deltaproteobacteria bacterium
GTCCGGCGCGGACGTTTCCCGCCTCATGTCGCCATGAGGTTTCTTCCTGCCGACAAAGATGCCCAGGCTTTTTACGCTGAGACAGTGAGATTTGCTCTCTCCCGTCCGCGAAACCTTTCGCCCTGAAACTCCAAGTTGAAGCGGCGCTCGGAGGTGGGATGCGCTGGACATCGTAGGTTGATTTTTGGTCGACCTTAGTCTAGTGAACAGCTTAGTCTGGTGAACAGCTTAGTCTGATGAACAGGACCAATGTTTTAGAAGCCCGACCGGCGGGCCGACGAGCAGTTCACGCTAAAAAGATGCGTGACAATCAATCTCGAAAGTATACAGAATATCTCCTGTAAGATCAATTAAAAAAAGCAAAGCGCTTCCAGCGCAGGCATCAAGCCTGAAAAAAGAGCATCTTCCTATGAATCGACTTCTCAGACGGCCTTCATCGCTCCGTAGAATTCATCAAGACTTTCCTGGAAATACCTCCGCAGACCTTCAAATCTCTCTGCGGACCTTGGCCGCAGCGTAAAGACGTTCATTGAAAAAACTTTTTTAGACCGATCTCTTTCGAGTTAAAGAAGGCGGCCTTGGCTTACCTGTAGATCTATATAACAATCATGATCTTACTTCCAAACGGTATTGCCGCCGAATGGCGCCGCCGGTCGAAAAGGCCAAACCAGCTCTCTATTCCGGCAGGATTTACGGCGCGCGCGACAAAGACGATCGCCAATTCGCATAGATGGAACGGCTCTTGAAGAGTCAAAAACCGAAAATGCGGAGGTTTTTCGCCTGCTGGTCCAATGTAAGGTTGCAAGGACAATCAAGAGCGCAAGGACTACCGAAGATTGCAAAGACTTGAGAGGGACGACGAATTTCGTCGTCGCCTCGCCTCGGCGATCGTCGCTCTTATGGGCGCTCTTATGGTGGCTCTGGTGCTTGATTCGTTCTTCCAGCCGGCGCTTGCTCCACCCAAAATCCAAAGTTCAATCCGCATTCCAAAGCCTGTCGACCCGGTCTTTTAAACCCAGAAACAGACCTTGTCAGTCCATCAGCCCGTCAGCCCAAGGCTGTCGAAAGGCAAGCTTGAGGTCGAGAGTCATATTTCGTCGCCGATTCTCAGGACGATTGGGGGGAGTCTGCGTCGCGCTAATTTGCAATTCCCTGCATTTAAAGCAGCCTACATGTCGCTTGCGGATGACGCCGCTCCGAAGTCATGAAATCCTGCGCCATATTTCACGAAAGCCCTCGGCGGAAGGCGTCTTTAGCATTGATGCGGCCAAGATTAGAGGCAATAATTGAGCAAATCAAGCGACATCAACTCGCTATTTACATTGCCCATAAAACAGCGACGAGCTTGAAATCAATGATTACTTTCGCGCTATCTAGCTTTTAATCGACTAAAAATATAAAATCTAGACAAAATACAATAAATAATTATAATGATTTGATTAATTACACGAAATAAATCAATTTTTGTTGCGTTTGCTAGTTAGCGCAAGGAGCCTGCAATGAAGGACAGGGGGGATCTTCGAAACAAACGCGCGATTTCTTTGTGCTTACAAAAATTTTTTAAGGTTTTTCCAGTAGTTATTTTTCACGATCAAAAATATGGGCGAAAACTAAAAATGCAATTAAAAAAAGGCTTGACTGAAAATTGTAAATAATGTATCTTTGCTAAATGTAAAGATTCTAATCTAAAGATGCCTTGCCTTTTCCGGAGTCTCAAAAGATCCATGCCAGGTCAAGCCAGGGTGTTATGCATAGTTTTAGCTATGTATAGGCCGACGCTTCTCGCATGCGCAAAAGTGAGCATATCAGCGATCTCCTGTAGAGTGAACGACAAATCTAAGAGTCACTGGTTTTCAGCGGGAAGGTGTCGCAATTTTTATTTTATGGTTTAAACTTAGATTAATTGCCAGTTTTTAACTAAAATTGATTGACTTAACTTTAATGATGCCGTAAACGCCTTGATTGTTATGATTATTCACAGTAAGCACTAATTGAAAGTTTTTGTCTGCCATAACTGAATGTTAATTAGGGCGTTTTGATTAGATAGTGATTGAAAACGGATTTGTCGGCATAGTAAAAACTCTTTTAATCTAACAAAATATAGAAAAGATTATTAATTACCGATGATACGCTGCACTGCCGATTACTCATTACGCAAAATTAAGTAGCTATTACACGTAAAACGACAGGTTAAGACCTTTTACTCGGCCTATGCAGCAGTAAATTTCATCGTTAGTTTCAAATTACTACATAACTTGCCGTTATCGGCTCGTTCGTCACGTTCGACACGTTGGAATCGCCAATGGCCTTCCTCGTGAAGGCATAAGTTTATTTTTTTCACACATATTGGCCGAATGATGACTTTACGGCCAATCTACATACTTAAACCGGCGTCTCTTAAAAAAATGCGGACAGGTCGGACGCTAGAAATATGTCCTAAAATCGTCAGCAAAACTTGGAAAAGCCTGGATCTCAATTCGGCGGCGCCGCAGCCGCAATCCGCTCATCCGTTCGCCGACCGACGTTCAACCCTGATGCGTTGCGCGCGCAGCTCATCAACTCTTACAACCCCTCTAACAGGATGTGAGGAGATTAATGTTCAGAATACTCGTTCTCAATCTCGGGGGCACCTCATCCAAGGTCGCCATTTATGAAGACCTTAAAGAAATCGCCGACTTCACTCTGCGTCACACGCCGGAAGATATGAAAAAATATCCTACGCACACGGATCAGGTTGGTTACAGAAAAAAGGTGATCGAAGACTGGTTGGCCACCTATTCTTTGACCATACATGATTTCGACGCCGTCGCCGCCCGCGGGGCGAGCATAGTGGCCGCCAACCAGAGCGGCACTTATCTGGTGGAGGGTTATTACCGGGACCTTCTTTATAAGCTTTTTAGATCTGAAGAAAACTTTAGACACGGGATTCGTATAATAGTTCCTTTAGCTGAAGACATGATGGGCGATAAAAAAATCCCGATTTACATCACCGATCCCCCTTCCGTCCGCGAACAAATACCTGTGGCCCGCATTTGCGGCGTGAAGGGTTTTGAGCGCATGGCTCAAGGACACGTCTTGAATCAAAAGGCCGTCGGTCGCTTTCACGCCGAAAAACTCGGAAAACCCTTCAACCAGTGCCGTTTCGCCATAGCGCACTTAGGCGGCGGGGTTTCCGTGGGCGCTCATGCCGACGGTAAAATCATCGACATAAACGACGCCGGCGACGGACACGGCCCATTTTCGCCGGATAGGGCCGGAACCGTCTCGTCCGGACACATGCTCAAGATGTTTTATACTGAAAAACTGCCTTATGAGCAGCTCTTTCAAAGGATCCGCGGCAACGCCGGACTCAAGGGTCACCTTGGAACCAACGACGTGCGCGAGGTCCTGGAACGGATCAAAAACGGCGACGAATTCGCCAAGCTGATCTTCGACGCCATGATCTATCAAATAGCTAAAGAGTTGGGCAGTTGCGTCGTGGCTCTAAGAGGCGACGTCGACGCTATTTTGGTCACCGGCGGCATCGCCAAGTCCGAATACCTCGTAGATGGCTTAAAGTCCTATTTGGAAAAATTAGCCCCGGACGTAGCCTATCCGGGAGAGTTCGAAATCCTAGCCCTGGCTTCCGGGGCTTATCGCGTTTTAAGCGGACAGGAACAGCCGATTATGCTTCATCCCGTC
>JAISZP010000313.1 GCA_031269135.1 Deltaproteobacteria bacterium
GGCGACTTTTATCATCTCTACCAAACCGGCCGCACGCTGGCCAATCTCAGATACTTCAAAGAAGCTCAGAACTATCTCGAACAGACGGCCAGCGCCTGGGACGGACAAGGCGAGCCGCCGCCCGAGGTCAATCCCTCTCTTTGGAGCCATAGCCTGATACTGTTGTCTCATGTGACGACTAAACTTGGAAAGTTCGATCAAGCTCAGGAGGCGCTCTTCGCGCTGTGTCGCGCCAGACCGACCTACGGACCGGGCCGATCTCATCTGGGACGCTTTTTCTACGAAGCCGGAAATTACGTCGACGCCGCCAAGCAGTTTTCCAAAGCCCTGGCCTGGGGCTGCGGCGACAAAGACTGGGGGGCGGACCCGGCAAAAAACGCCTTCATCGCGGCCTCGATGCTGGCTAAATCATTAGAGAACACCGGAGAACTCCAAAAAGCCTCCGCCGCCTGGAGAACGGCCGTCTCGCTGAATCCCCAGCATCCCGAACCCTATGTGGCTCTGGCTGAATCATATATGGCCGGCGGCGACAAAGTTCACGCCAAAGAGTTTTTGGAACGGGCCATCGCTCTGGCGCCGGCTCACCGCAGGGCCAAAAACCTCTACGGGGCTCTGGAGGTCAGCTGATGGGACTAACGATCGGCTTTTTCACCGACGGACAGAGTTTCGAAGGGGACGCCACCGAAACCGGGGCCTTGGGAGGCTCGGAAACGGCTTTCATTCAAATAACCAGAGCCTTGGCCAAACAAGGTCATACCGTCATGGCCTTCAACAACTGCCAAGAGGCCAAGGAGCACTGCGGCGTCAGCTATCATCCCTTCCGAAAGTCTTTGCAGCTTTTAGCCTCGCAAAATTTCGACGTCATCGTCGTAAGCAGGTTTTTCGGTTTTTTCAGCTTGCCCATCAAAAGCCGAATAAAGGTTTTGTGGAACCACGACACTCTAGACAACCCTCAAGCCTTAAGAGCGATCAACGATGAAATCGACCTTATTTTCGTTCTCTCGGAATTTCATCGCAACAACTATCTCACCAGACTGCCTGAGCTCGACGACAGAACGGTCGTCACCCGCAACGGGCTGGATCTGAAACTCTTGGAAGAGGCTACCAGAGGCGTTAAAAAAGTTCCGGGAACGCTCATTTACGCTTCCAGACCCGAGAGGGGTCTGAAGCATCTCTTGGAGGAAATATGGCCTAGACTCTCAAGAGCAAGAAGCGATCTCAAGCTCTATCTGTGCGGCTACAACGTAAATCAAAAACTGCTCAATGACGAGTTGATCAAATTATATCAATACCTCTCTGTGCTCGCTTCCAAAGACGACAGAATCATAAACCTGGGCTGTTTATCCAAAGCCGAGTATTACCGAAAGCTGGCGGAGTCGGAGATTTTAGTCTACCCCTGCATCTTTCCGGAGGTAAGCTGCCTAGCCGTCTTAGAAGCGCAGGCGGTATCGACGGCAGTGCTGACCACCGACGGTTACGCCCTAAGCGAATCGGTGGCGCTGCCGGAGTTTAAGATTGCCGGTCGTCCATATTCGCCCAGCTATATAGAGAAATTCGTGGAAAGGGCCCTAAAGTTTCTGTCGGACGGAGAACTGCTTGATTCGCTCGCGAAAAAGTCCAGCTCGATGATAAAGTCTCGCTACAGTTGGGAGCAGGTGGCCAAAGAGTGGGGTCGCCTATTCGATCTATCTCTACGCTCCAAAGACAATCACCCCCACTTTCTGCAAATACATCAAAAGGGAACCAATGCGCTCCTGGTTTGAACATAATCTCAACGTGCTGAACGAAACCCAGCCTCAAGAAGCTGCGATTCTGGCTAATTTTCAGCCTATCGCGTCAAAGGCGGGTTTTAGTTTTTCCTCCCGAGGCGGCGACGACAAATCCGCTGAAATCAGCCTGGAATGCGGACCTAAGGGGGGACCATGCCTGATGGTCAAAACCGATTCAGGCATATCGATTCGGCTCTCATCGGCCTATTCGCCGCAAGACGAAGACCGAGCGGTGGCGGAGCGGTTTTTCAGTCAAAATTCCCCTCCTCAAGACGGCTTGACGGTGCTGGGATTTGGTCTGGGCTTTTTAGCTGAGATATCAGCCCAAAAGATTGACGACGAACTTCCGCTCTGGGTCTTTGAAGCTAGACCGGAGCTGGCCGCCGCCGCTTTAACGGCTAGAGAACTCACCACCATTCTTAAAAGACCGAACTTTAGACTCTATTTAGGTCCAATCGGAGAGCTTCCTCAAAAGGCGCCGAAAACCGTTCTCCCCAGACCGGCGAACCTTAGGGTGGACTGCGATCTCTATCCCCAGCAACAGCGGCCTACAATAAACGCGCATAGCCAAGGCGACCGTAGGCAATGCGCGTATAGCCAAGACGGGCATAATCAAAAGGGTCCCGATCAAAAGATTCATAGCCAAAATATTCATGATAAAAACATTCATGACCACATGGCGAATGGTCAAAACATTCACGAACAAAACATTCATGGCCACATGGCGAATGACCAAAAGGGTCTTGATCAAAAGATTCATAGCCAAAACATTCATGAACAAAACATTCACGACCACATGGCGCATGACCAAAACATTCATGGCCAAAACATTCACGACCACATGACGCATGACCAAAACATTCATGAACAAAATACTCATGGCCAAAAGGCATATACCCTGCCGCTGCTCTCTAGGCAAGCCAGGGTCCTGATGCTGGACACCGGCTACTTTATAAGCAAAGAACTTCAGCGAGCGGCAAAATTGCTGGGACTGCAGTTTGCCGTCCATAACGTAAAAGTCGGCGAAACATCCACTCAAACCGATTTTTTACGGCTCTTAGAGCTGATAAAACAGTTCAAGCCTACTTTACTCTTAACCGTAAACCACCTTGGATTCGATGCCGAAGGGATTTTGGCCCAGACCATGGAAAAATTAGGTCTGGCGGTCGCCTCGTGGTTTGTTGACAGTCCCTGCGTCATTTTAGGCGAGGCTAAAAACGTCGTCGCCCAGGGTCTGCATATCTTTTCGTGGGACAGCGATTATTTGCAGCCGCTGAGACAGATGGGTTTTGAAAGCGTCCATCATCTGCCTCTGGCGACCGACGGCGAAAATTTTCGCATCTATCCATCTGACGGCAAAGAGCGTCATAACGTTTCTTTCGTCGGCGACAGCCTTACCGCCGCGACCGCCAAGTATTTGGCCTTATCCGGAATCGACGCGGATCAATTGGGAGTCGTCGACAGATTGGCGCAGGAGTTTTTAGCGGATGATCAGTTGACTCCTATGCCGCTTCTGACGAAGTTGGCCGCCAAACTGAATCTTTCCGAAGAACAAAAACTCAATTTAGCCGCCTTAATAACCTGGCGGGCCAGTCGTTTGTGGCGTCTGAAGGTCTTAAGCGCCATACCGGTTAAACATTTATCGATCGCCGGGGATGACGCTTGGAAAAAACTATTGCCTAAAGCAAAAATATTCGGTAAAGTTGATTACTTTCAGGCTCTGCCCAAATTTTACCGCGCCAGCGAGGTCAATTTAAACATCACCAGCGCCCAAATGAAAGGCGGTCTAAACCAAAGAGTCTTCGACGTTCCGGCTACAGGTTCTTTTTTATTGACCGACCACCGCAAACAGTTGGAGGAATTCTTTGAGCTTGAAAGCGAGGTCATAACTTACCATAGCCCCCAGCAGGCCTGCGAAAAAGCTCAGTGGTGGCTTTTCCATCCCCTGCAGAGACGAAAAATCATAGAAAAGGCCAGAAACCGAATTCTTAAAGAGCATCTCTATCGTCATCGCCTCGACAAGCTCATTAAGACGGTCAAGAAATCATGACAGTAGTGATATTGGAGCTCTTGAAGCTTGGAGACTTCATTCAGTCCACGCCTCTTATCAGCTCAATCAAAGAACAATTCAAGCGACAGGAAATAATCATAGCCGCTCATAGAGCCGACGTCGCCCTAGCCGCCGAACACACGCAGCTGGCGGATCGAGTGGTCGCCATCACGGATGATGAATTAAGCGGCGGCTCGACAAAAAATCTTCCTGATCAGCCAAAGCTCTTGGTCAATCTCTCTTCAGCCCCGGCGGCGCTCAATTTCGCCTCTTCCTTCAAGCCTAAAGAGATCATTGGACCAAGACTGACCGACAGCGGACAAGTAAAATTTCCGCTCTCCCAAATGATCGCCAGATCCACGTTACAGTTTGACCGCAGCCTCGGTCGCATGAACCTAGTCGACATGTGGCGTCTTATGGCCCCTTTCGCCGTGCAGCCAAGACCTCTAATTTGGCCTTTGGTTCAAGACGACGCCATTGATGATGAGCTGAACTCTCAGCTCAAAAGGATAAATCCCCAACTCCCGACCATGGGACTGCACTTGGGCTGCGGGCATCACTTAAGACGCTGGAGCGCGGAAAATTTTGCAGCTTTGGCTAAAAGCTTGGGACTTAGCCAGATAGTCCTCCTGGGCGGCCCTCATGAGAAGGCGCTGGCTATGCGCTTTATGCATCTTTGGGGGGAAGGCGGAGAGAATTTAATAGATCTATCCGGAAAAACAAGCCTGCCTCAACTTGGCCTGGCTCTGTCGAAACTGGACTTGTTCGTCTCAGCCGACACTGGAGTGATGCACATGGCGGCGGCGGTCGGGGCGCCGGT
>JAISZP010000318.1 GCA_031269135.1 Deltaproteobacteria bacterium
CCGACGCTTCAATGAGAGGTCCATTGATTCTGTAGCGTGGAGCAAATATAGCACATTTTAAAGGAAAGATAAAGAGCTTAAAGAAGAGATAAGGATCGCGGTTTCTTCCCTATAGCTAAAGCCAGGGGCCAGCCCGGCGAGGCGCGGGCGTAACTGAGAAAAAACAGGTAAAAAGAGAAAAAAGGGCAAAAACAGACAACCGTTCACCAGCCATGTCGCTACCCGGTTCGGCCTGGTCCGGCGACCAGACCAAGCGTTGTTCACCTTTGCGTTGCTCGCATTTGCTAAGGCTGTTTTAAAGCTCATGCGGCTGAAGCGCTTAAGCAATAACTGCCGCCTAAAAGCTCTTTGGCCAATGACTGCGAACTCAGTCCCGATCATAGCCCGCCGGATAACCGTTTTAAAGGCGGTTGTTTAAAGAATCGAATCGTCGAAAAATAAGCTTCAGCGGCAGTTGAGGAGTATAAGTCAAGGCTGGGGAGTCAAGCGGCAGGTCAAATTACAGCGCGTCAGATCTCCCTGCGAATCCATATCAAGGCTGACTAGCTCAGACTCGCAAGCAGTCAATCAGTCAACCAACCAACAAACAAACAAACAAACAAACAAACAAATCAATCAATATGTCTATCTATCAGAGCAATTAGAGCCTGGTTTGACGGGAACGTTTCGCGGCGTTTAATGGCGTATGTTTTGAAGTCGCTGATGAAAAAAGAAGGGTCTTATTTTGACTATCCAAGTTCTGGAAAAGGAGAGACGGCTAATCCGAAGTGGAGGGCAGTCGGTTTGATTGAGTTTGGGACGAGGGCGATTTTAAGGCGAAAATCGGCATCTATCCTAAACTGCGGTAAAATCAGCGTCTGCGGGATTGAATGGATGCGGCTATATCAGGGGCGGCGCTGAAAGAATCGAGTATTTCTTTTTCTTTTTCTGGTTCGGTCTCGTTTTCGGTTAGGGCTTTGGCTAGCTGCCGCTTCCACTACTTGAGAACACGATTTGAAAAAACGATGAAGATGTTTTTCCGGCTTATTGCCCGCTTTTTTGAAAACAGATTTAAAACCCCTCTCGAAAACATCGACTACGAAAAGAATCGGCGCTCGAAAAGCGTTTCACGTCAGGGAACATATTGAAAAAAATCATATTGCGATTTGTGCTGATGATTAAATATGTCAATGCTTAAATGGATCTATATCCTGGTGGTCCTGGATCACCAATATTTTCCCTTCATTGTGGATACGACCGGATTTCTTGAGCTTTTTTAGACTTCTGGTGACGCTGACTCGGTGGGCGCCTACTAAAAAACCCAGATCTTCATGGGTGAGCTGAAAATCCAGGGCGTAGCATCCTTGGCGGCGTTCTTTGCCGTGCTCTTTGGCTACGCTGAGCAAGACCGCATGGATCTTTTCCTCCAAGTGAGTTTGAGACATGGCCCCGATTCGCTCGGTGAGATTGGCGATGCGGCCGGCCATGTTTTTAATGATTTTCAAGGCTAAGGCAGGGACTTCCAGGACCATTTCTTCAAAAGCCTGGCGGGTGAATCCGCAAGCGACCACATCGGTTTGGCATTTGGCGCTGACTGGATAGCTGTAGTCGCTTTCAAGATCGTTTAGTATATATTCCCCAAGGCAATCTCCGGGTTTTCTTATGTCCATTATGATTTCAGTCCCATTTTCCATAATTCTGCTCAGCCGAATCGTGCCGCTTTTGATCAAGTGAACGCTTTGGGCTTTATCTCCTTGCAAGAACACGTTTTGACCGCTTTTGAAGCTTTTGCGCCTTGCTCTCTTGGCGACCACCGACAACTCCTGCGGTTTTAAGCCTGAAAAAAGCCACAGTTGACCGATACATGCATCCGACCAATCAGCTAAGCCTTGTTTTTCTTTATTGCACGGACAACTCACAATTAAAGCCTTTCTGGCTGAAAAACTTAAAAAACTGGGGCCTTGCGGCCCCAGTGCATCAAGCTATATTTTTACCGGCATCGGGACCGGGGGACAAAGAAAAGATTTCGGTCACATTGATTTTAACCACGTACTTAGGCGGGCCTAAATTCGGGAGAGCCTTTTTGACGTTGGCGGCGATTTCGTCGTAGATGGGTCCGGCCGTCAGAAGTTCGGCCTTGCCTTTGAATTGATATCCCTTCGGGCCGCTGGGATCGATGACTCCTACGGCTATATTGGGATTTGACTCCAAAGCGCTTCTAGTTTTAAGGGAAAACAAATCCGCGAAAGCCAGACTCTGATCGTCGATTACCGTCATGGTCCCTTTAGGGGCCAGATTGGGTACGCCGGACTTGTCGGCGGTCCCCACCCAAGCCATCTTGCCGGGCAAGAAGTCTTTTATCTCTTTGGAAATGATTGCCATGTGAAAATACCTCCATTGACTGGACCGTCATATAGACGGGCTTTGTGGTCGTTGACCTTTGACTTCGGCGGAGAACGTTTTGAATGTCGCGGTTGGTCAATTGGCCGATTAACTTGCTCAAGTTAACACGCCGCTGAGATGTCCGCTGTAACTTTTGATACAAAAATCAAAAATAATAAGAAAAAAGGTCATTAAACCAAAAGCCGGTCAGCTATTGGAGGGGTAGTCTAAAGCTTTGAGCCGGAAGGACCTAAAGCTGGTCGGCGACGGCGTTCTGAAGTTGCCGTAGAGCGAATTCGCCTTTCAAGAATGGCTAGTCTAGAACTGCGAATTTGGAATTGCGAATCCCGGCGCTCTCCATTGGTCTATTCGCTCTCCATGAGTCTGTTCGCTCTCCATGGGTCTATTCGCGCTCCATGAGTCTATTCGCGCTCCATGAGTCTATTTGCTCAGGCATTCGAATATCAGAGCGGCGAGGGCTTGGACATCGCCGCGTATCGTGCCGCTCATGTATCGCTCGTATATTTCGGCATCGTCGGGCGGATTCAATTTCAGCGACCAGCCTTTCTCTCTAGCTAAAAGCTTCAAGAACTCGCGCTGCGCCCTTCCGTTTCCCTCGCGGAAAGGGTGCAGGAAGTTCACATTGTCCAGAATCTCGGCGAGCTTTTTCGCGAGTTTCGCCTTGTCTGCCTTGTCTATGCGCAAATAGTCGGCAATTAGCCCGTCGATGTATTTGAGGGCATTGCCGAAATGCGATACGGGGAAAAACTGCTTGTCGCCCTTGCTGATTTCCACTGTGCGCCGCTTGCCCGCCCATTCGTAGAGGTCCTGAAACAGGTGGCGGTGGACGGCGAACAAGGCGCCGGCGTCTTTTACCCGGATCGGCTGGGCTTTCAGTTCGCAAGAACGTTTCGTGGCGACGGCGGTCTCGGCGAAAGTCAGGGCGTCGCGGTCGGCGATGCCGCCAAGATTACGCAAAACGCCCGTCTTGGGGTCTGTATAGTCATAATCCGGGGACGATGCGCCGGAAGTCTCGCTCATACCGTTTCTCCTTGGCGGCGGTCGCAAGTTGGGCGAAAGACGTCTTGCCCAGGCGATAGTCGCGGATAATCTCGATGTCCCAGCTGAACAGTCATTTCTGTTGAAGGCCGTTTCTGCGGACTCAAAGCCTCGAACATGTCGGAACCGAGGTCAAAGGGCGTTAAATGGCCTCCGCCGCGCTTTTCAGCGTTTCCGACTCGGCGATTGATGATGATAAGGGCCGGGCGCATAATCGTCAGCGCCTTGCGATTAATTGCGATAGGCGCAAACGGCGTCATCCGCGCCGCAATATGTTAAGATTGTCGCGCAAAAAAGCGGCGTATTAAGGTGACATTATTTGATGAAGATGGTATTCTCTCATGCAGAAAAGCTCAAAACGGACGGCTTAAATGGAACGGCGGATCGGCGGGAGCGGTTCGGGCGATTGCTCTGTTTGCAAAACGCGCGCCAAGCCCACCTTTTTTGAAGACGTCGATTGTTGAAGACGCCGATTGTTGAAGACGTCGATTGTTGATGACGTCGGCCGTTCTTTCCAACTCCGATTCCGTTTCGGCGTTCGCTCCCATTTTACCTCAAATCAACTCAAGGAGAAGCATCATGAAGAAGGTTTTTATGTCGATCGCGCTGGCGGCGTTGCTGCTGGTTCCGGTTTCCGTTTCTTTCGCCTGCGGCATTGAAGGCAAGGCCACGCGGACGGACGGCTCCAAAGTCGACGGCACGGCCAGGGTAAGCACCAGTTGGAACAACAATGAAGCTTTCCCTCGCGGAGGCTACTACAACCTGGATCTGGGAAGCGGGGCCTGCGGGGAAAACGTGGAAGTTTACGTCAACGGCTACAGCATAGGCAGGCGCTCCGTCCCGAGCAGCGGCAACGCCAACGTGGATTTCGTCCTGAAAGGAACAAGCGACATGCCGGTGCGCTGAGGCGCGAAGGTTTCTTGAAGGTTTCACCCTCATTAGATTTTTGCTCACGCGTGTCGTTATGACCGCCTTTTCCTTTCGCCCCTGTTTCCGTCCGGGGCGCACATCGCGTCCAGGCCGCCGAAAAGACCTATGCCGACGGCATCGGCATGGAGTTTATTGTTATCGACTCAGGATCGCCGACTATGGGGGCGGACAAGAACTGGGAGGCAGGCGACGTTTATTTTGAAACGCCCAGCGCCGGGCGACGTTCGCCAATCCCTTTTGTCTGGGCGACTGCTTATCTGGGCGACTGCGAAGCGACGCGGGAGCAGGAGCAGCGGATGGCGACCGGCGGCGATGGGGAGCAATCCGAGTTGTTTTAAGGGCCGGAGCAATCCGATGGAGGCGGTCGACTTTGATGATGTTGAGGAAATCATTCAGCTTTTGAACCGGCGGCAAGGGCGCAACCGTCATCACCTGCCCGCTCAAGCGGAATGGGAAAATGCCGCCTGCGCGAAGCGACCGGCGCGTATTCGCTTGGCGACGACGCAGGCGGCTTTGGCCGCTACGGGCGGCATTGAGACTATTTCAGGGGCAAGACGCGTCCGGCTGGTCGGAAGCGAGTCAATCCCTGGAGCCTGTATGACTATGCATGTATGTCTATGCATGACTATGTGCGGCGAAGTTAGGGAATGGGCGCGTGACTGGATGGATGATGAGGAAAAGTATTGCTCCTGCTCTCCCTGCGCCGATTCCAAGCGCGCGTCCTGCGGCGCGTTCCGCCAGGTTCGGGGCGGCAGTTGGAGAGAACTCGCCGACGTCTGCCGCTCGTCCTTACGCAGAGCCGACGCGCCGAAAAACCTCTTGAATGAAGTCGGCTTTCGGCCGGCCTTCTGCCGAGAGCAGCGGCAGGGGAACAGACAATCGGCATGGAGCGACCATGTTGGGAGCGTAGTGCGGCGAGGCCCGCCTGATCTCATCGGCGGAGCGGGCGGCCTCTTCCGCTTTTTCGCTTTGGGCGGCGAAGCGGCCCCACGTTTGGGGCCGTTTCCGGCATTTTGCGGCGATAGTGCGCCATCAACCGAAAAGCGCCCAGTCTCTGCAGTATAAGTTTTCATACCCATTCCTACCGGCGGGATGCGGTAGACGGCATGAACTCCTTCTTTGCCGAGCGTCAAGCCGGCGCATGCGCTTGCGCCCGCCGTCCAACGGACCCAATCCCGCTTCGGAGAGTTTCCTTTCGGGCGTAAAGAGGCAGCCTCGTCTTTGCCGACAGCCGGACTCAGGCTTCAGCGAGGGTTTAGGCGAGACTAGAGTTTAGGCAAGGGAGAAAAGGCTGCGCTTGAACCATTAGGCATAATCCCATTAGGCATGATCCGTTAAGTATGATCCATTAGGTATGATCCATTAGGTATATTACGGGTCGATGCGCTGGAAGTTTTCCTCATACCGTTTTTCCTTGGCGGCGGTCGCAAGCTGGG
>JAISZP010000352.1 GCA_031269135.1 Deltaproteobacteria bacterium
ATACCGCCAGCGGCATACTCAGCATCGACCAGAGACGAATCCAGGCGGCCAGGACCTTGGGCACGAGCGAACTTAAGATCGCCATTCACGTGCTTTTGCCTGCTTGTATTCCTTTCATCTTCACCGGCTTCAGACTTGGCTTGGGAAGCGCCTTCACTTCAATAATCGCCGCTGAAATGCTGGCGGCCAAGGAAGGTCTTGGTTACCTCATCTTCACTTCCAGGCTTTATTTTCGAATAGACTGGATCATGAGCGGCATCATAATGCTGGGTCTTCTTGGTTACTTTACGGACAGGCTCTTTCGACTTTTCGGTAGGGTGGCTCTTAAACGATATGGAGTAAACGACTCCAAAGATTTTGGGGTTTGACCCCGCCGTTTTTTATAGTCCCGGTAAGGGCGCGGCCTGACGCGTCCGTCAGGCCGCTCGCCCATATCGGGGCCAGCTTTATATATCGCAAACGTCTTATTCGATAGTATCTTATTCAGCAGCATCTTGTTCAACGACGTTTTTTCGGCAGCATCTTGTTCGGCAGCATCTTGTTCAACAGCGTCTCACTCAAGAGTTCTTATTCAAGAGCTCTTACTCAAGAGCGCCTTACTCAGGCGCTCAATTTTCATCACGGAAAGCTGACACGCAAATGACCTCGCGCAAATCCATCCATGTATCCATTTACGGCAAAGGCGGCATCGGAAAATCGACGACCACCGCAAACATCAGCGCGGCTTTAGCTGTTTCGGGCGCCAAAGTCGTTCAGATCGGCTGCGATCCTAAGAGCGACTCGACCAATACCTTGAGAGGCAATCGGCATCTGCCCACGGTTTTGGACAGCATGCGCGAGGGGAAAAAGGTTAAGCTCGAAGATATTTCGGTGGTGGGTTTTGCCGGGGTGCTATGTGTGGAGTCTGGAGGTCCTGTGCCTGGCGTCGGGTGCGCAGGCAGGGGCATCAACGCCGCCGTGACGCTTTTAAAAGAACTCAAACTCTTTGAGGAGTTCAAGCCTGATTTCGTTCTCTATGACGTGCTTGGCGACGTCGTCTGCGGCGGCTTCGCCGTCCCCATTCGCGACGGCATAACCGATAGGGCTTATGTGGTCACATCAGCGGACTTTATGGCCCTTTACGCCGCCAATAACCTTTTTAAAGCCATCAATAAATACGCTCCGACAGGCGGCGCGAAGTTAGGCGGAATTATAGCCAATCGTCTGGTGGCCGGCTATAGTCTCTCGATCATTGAAGATTTCGCTCAAAAGACGGGGGTTAAGATTTTAGGGCAGGTCCCTCGCAGCATATCGGTCTCTCGAGCGGAATTATACGGCAAGACCGTCATAGAAGACGAGCCGGACGGGGAGCAGGCTGACGTTTACCGGCTAGTCGCGCAGCGACTAGCCGAAAACCAAGATTTGGTCATCCCCAATCCTATCGGAACCAATGATTTGCGCTCCTGGGCCAGGGATTGGGGCGACAGGCTTTATGCTCAAGAAATTGGTCTGGTCGAGGAGATGGCGGCCATATGACGGAGCTTGCAATCAGCGAAACAGTATTTACGGAGCGCTGGGCTAAAATCAGGGAAAGGCGGACCGGGGCTCTTTGCGCCTGGCATGGCAGGCTCAGCGATCTGATGGCGGTCTTGGAACAAGACGAACCTCGCCAAACAATCCGAACCTTCGCTCAGGCGGGCCTTGATGATGTGTTGGCGGCCGTGAAGGCTCTGGGTCATATCAAAGACGCAGGTTTGATTATCCATGGGGGAGAGGGCTGCGCCGCCGGGGCGTCGGCCCTGATTAAACAGTTTGACCAAAAAGATTCGGCGACCAAATTATATTCGACCGCTCTATCGGAAAACGACTCCATATTGGGCGGAGAAGAACCTCTGGCTGAAGCTGTTAGCCGCGCCCGCGCTCAAGGAGCTAAAAGGGTCATCTTTATTTTAAGAACCCCGATGACGGCCATAAATAACGATGACGTCGCCTCGGTGATTCATCAGCATTATGAGCACGGCTCTAAGCTGGTTTATGTTCCGGTGGACGGTCTGCGCTCGAAAACAGCCTTAAGCGGCCTCGACAGCTTGTCTCACGCCTGCCTAAGCGATCTTATCGAGGGTCCTGGCGAGAGCGAAAGGATCGCGAACGGAAGGCTTGAGAGCGAAAGGCTCGTGAACGCAAGGATCGATAAACTTTTGCTGGTTTCCATGAGCGAGAGCGCCGAAGATATCGCGGAAATAATAGAGTCGTTAAAATCTTTAGGCATAAACGTATGTTCAGCGCCTCGGTTTTCATCATCTGAGACTTTTATTGACTCGGGTCGTTACAGGGCCGCGCTGGCTCTAAATGCCGAGGAAGGCGAGTATTTGGTCCAGGGTCTAGCGCACAACTTCGGAGTTAAGGCGCTAAGTTCCTTAGCGCCTGTAGGGTTGAGAGCGACCGACGCTTTTCTTCAAGCGGCGCTTTTGGTCATGACGGGGGAAGCGGACGGAGAGGCTCCTACCGGTCTAGATTCAACTTTTGATTCAAATCTTGATTCGACTGCGGCTTCACCTCTAGATTTAACTCTTGGCTCAGCTAAAGCTCTTGAGCGCGTCCCTGGCCGCTCCGAAGCCATGCAAGCGGTCATAGCCGCGCCAGGGCGAGGAATCAGAGCATTTTTGTCGGGTTCGCTGCCGGTTGTGGCCTCGCTGGCTGAGGCTGTAAAGGATCTGGGCGGGAGTGTTGTTGGGGCGGCTTTTCCGATAGCGGAAGCTCAAAGCTTGACTGATCTCAGCCGCTTAGCCGAGGCTTCAAGCGACTCGCTGACTGTCTGCGTGGGAAATGAACCTTTCGAGATCGCCAATATCCTATTCAAAAACCCTGCGGACGTCTTAATCGGAGGCGCGGGGTTTGGAAGGCTGGCTAGAGATTTAGGCGCCCTGCATCTATCGACGGCAAGGCGCTCTTTTTATGGTTACCGGGGTCTGAGCGCGCTTGCCGAGGCCTTGGATTTCGCCAAAAAACTTCCCAAATCGGTTTCAACCTCAAGGCTGTACCAGGCAAGTTGGCTCAATAAACCCGGGAACTGGCACATAAAACTGGAGACGCTCTAAGCATGGCTGAAATCAAACAAGGCTATCACGGGCGCGGGGGCTGCGCCTTCCACGGAGCGCTTTGGACGGTATCCTCGATTAGGAATCTGACGGCGGTGGTTCACTCGAACGCAGGCTGCTCGGCCCAAGGGCATCTCGCGGCAAGAGGCGCCGGGATCGGCTTTCCGGAACTCTTTCAGACTCCGACCACCAGTTCCATCGACCGACACGTCGTTTTCGGCGGGGGTTCAAGACTGCGTGAGCAGATAAAAAACACGGTCAAGATTATCGATTCAAAACTCTACGTCGTCTTGCAGGGCTGCGAATCGGCCATGGTGGGCGATGATGTGACGGGCATCACCCGTGAGGCTTTGGAGGCCACGCATCCCGTATTATGCTCTTTAGTCGCCGGCCTTCACGGAGGCAGCCGTTTTGGCTACGCAAAGGTTCTTTCGGATTTATTAGGGTCGGTCGGTGAGTTGAAAGGTCTTGCAGGCTTTGAGCCTGATATCGGCCAAGAGAGCTCCGTCAATGTTTTTGGGGTGGTCCCGGTGACCGATCCTCATTTTCGCGGAGATCTGTTTGAAATTTTAAGGATCCTAAATGGTTTGGGCCTGTCCGCCAATATTTTTTTTGGGGCCTCTGACGGAGTTGAAGAGCTGTCGAACGCCAAACAGGCGAAGCTAAGCCTAGTTTTCTCAAAGTGGGGACGGCAGCCTGCCGAAAAGTTATTGGAGTCGGCGGATCAAGCTGTTTTGGAGCGCTCTTGCCTCCCGGTGGGCTTTGAAGCGGTAAAGGCTCTTAAAGATGCTATAGCCGAAAAGTTGGGTGAATGCTCTTTAGGAGCGGGCGCCCAGTCTTTCTTGGAGAGCGAAAGAGTAAGGCAGGAGAGGCTTTTGGAGCCTTTGGACGAATGGCTCGGCGAGATTGTGGGGGCGCCGGTCGCTCTCGTTGGAGATGAAAGCGCGATAACCGGTTTGGCGAAATTTTTGCGTGACCGGCTGGGGGCTGAGATATCGCTAGCTGTGATTACCGACGCCTCCGATGCCGGCGATATGTGGGATCGATCGGAAATATGCGATCAAGCAGAAACATATGAACAAGCAGAAACAATAGAAGGCGCTTTTGTCTGCGCCGCACAAGAGAGCGGCGTCAAAAAATTTGAGGCCGACGGCGGCGCCGGAAACAGAAATGATGAAACAATAGACCAACTGGCCGCTCGGGTTCATCGCTGCGGCGACGGCGCCGAAATTTCCGAGATTCTGACCAAAGCCAGGCCCCTTGTGGTTTTAGGCGGCGCTCCGGATGAGGCTGTCGCTAAAAAGTTAGGGGCGGGCTATTTAAACGTGTCGTTTCCAAGTTCCGAGATCGTTTTAGGTCGGAGTTTCGTAGGACTTCATGGGGCTGTGGCGCTGGCCGAAAAGTACGCGTCGGAAGTTTTTAAAGCCCTAGACTTTAAGGAGGCTAGCGCGGCTTTAAAGCTGGTAGGATCCTGAAAAAAACGAAACGGAAAATCAAAACCAGAAAAACCTAAAAAGCGAAAATTAAAAAAAGAACGACAAAAATTTTATAACCATAAACCATTCAAACTCGCTTGGAGCAGCGCTTTGGAAATCGACTCGCTTTGGAGACTTATACCGGCGAACGAAGCGGCGGAGATCAGGATGTCGGCATCAATGAAAACCCGTATCACTCTGTTTCCTCGGTGCGCATATCCATAATCATTTTCACCACATCGTCATCCGAGTACAGCCCGGCCTTTTCCGCTTCACCGGCCATTGCCGTTTGCAACGTCTTCATGGCATAAACGGCGGAGTTCATCATTATGACATGATCGTCCTTACGTATAAAAGTCACGCGGTAGCCCGCCTGCACGCCGAGAGCTTCAAGGATGTCCTTCGGCAAAGTAATCTGCCCTTTCGCCATCACTTTGGCATTGTAGACCAATACGTTTTCCATTCGAGTCTCCGTTTCACAAAAATTTAAATCCCGATTTTCCATACCATCAGTGCATCCAGTATATCCGCGAATCACAAAAAACAAGAGGTTATTCAATTAACGCCACCGATATCGCGCGGGGAAGTCGCCTATAGAGTTTAGCGAGATTATCGGAACGTTCATTTTTTGTTCCGAGCATTAAACAACCTTCACAAAGAAAATTCGGATAAAGCTATTGACTTTATTGCTTAGTAAGCGATTCATCAAAGGAAAAACAGGAAGGAATCGTTAGAGACGCGCAAAAATGTAAAAAATTGACGGCTAAATCTGTCGATGACTAGTTTGAAAT
>JAISZP010000008.1 GCA_031269135.1 Deltaproteobacteria bacterium
GCTCTTTCGTCATATGCCCAAAGCAAGAGATAAGCGCCGCGCATTTTCAAAATTTGACTTTATTTTCGGCAAATACGGCTTACAGGAAAATGGGAGCGCCGACGGCAAATAGCCGCTAATCACTTAACCGCAAAAAGCAGTGTTCATTTCTAGCTGCAACAGAGGATGGCATGGTATTTTTTCCATCTTGGAGCAAATGGCCCAAGTTAATCGCGTGTCTTATATTGTTGCTCTTAACCGCCGCCTGCCCCGCCCTGTTGACGGTGCCCGGCGACGATCAAGAGCCTACCGACCACGACGTCTTTGAGAGCGGCCCCGGGAGTTTGCCGATAGACGTCATCGACTACAGCTGGAGCTTCACGAACTCAAACACCCACATCCGAATAGCCGGAACAGTGGTCAACAACAGCCCGGTTCCGATGCAGCAAATCACCTTGCTATGCACACTCTATGACCAAAACGGCAATCCCATAGCCTACGGAGAGACCTATGTAGTCCCGACCTACTTGCCGGTGGGAGGCAAAGGAACCTTCGAGTTTGTGGCTCTAACCAAAAAAGAACGCGGCATCAAAGCCACCCGATTGATTACGGTGGCCAGAACTCTTTCGAGCTATTGACTTTTTTCAGGCTATCGACTTTTGGGATGATTTTCTTGGACTTTGTCCTATATTCATCCTTCGCCGCTTTATCTTTCACTCCGCCGAAAATTGATGAAACATGACACGTTTGGTTTATATAAAAACAAAAAATCAGATCGACAAAATCCGTCTCAGCAGCCGACTTGCCGCTCAAACCCTGGATATGATAACTCCGCACGTGAAGCCTGGGATCACCACTTTAGCCCTCGACAAAATGATTCACAAATTCATCGTCGACCATAACGCTATTCCGGCTACGCTGGGATATGGTCCCAAGCGCTCCCCCTTTCCCAACAGCAGCTGCATCTCCATCAACGATGAAGTGGTCCACGGAATACCCGGCAGCAGAAAGCTGCAAGACGGAGATCTGGTGAAAATCGACGTCACGACCATATTGGACGGCTTCTACGGCGACACGGCCCGCACTTATCTGGTCGGCGACGTTTGCGATGAAGGAGTCCGGCTCTGCGAGGCCACCAAAGAGTCGCTGGACCTTGCGATCAAAGAGGTCAAAAACGGCGCCAGACTGGGCGACATCGGCCACGCCATTCAAAGCCATGTCGAAGCCTGCGGCTTTTCGGTGGTCAGATACTTCGTCGGTCACGGGGTAGGGATTGAATTTCACGAAGCGCCCAACGTTCCGCATTTCGGCGACAAAGGCTCAGGGAAAAGGATCAAGACCGGCATGGTCTTCACCATTGAACCTATGATCAACGCCGGCGTCCATGAAGTGGAAATCTTGGACGACGGTTGGACGGCCGTGACCGCCGACGGAAAGCTCTCGGCTCAATTCGAGCACACTGTAGCCGTCACCGACGACGGAGCTGAGATTCTGACTTTATCTAAATATTCGTAGCGACGCCATCGGGAGTTTTTTTCGCCGCCGACGCAGCCGCATAACCCTCATCAAGCTCCAACGGCCAATAATGAATAACGCGACGCCCCCAGAAAAATGCGAACAAACGGCTGAATATTTTTTTGAAATGGGAAAAAAGTTCTACATAGCCAGACCGACCAATAGGCAGGATGTGGAACTGACCGTCACCTATTTTCACCGCTCCGCTTCCATGGGCTTCGCTCCGGCTCAGCGCTTGCTGGGAGTGATATACTTCGAAGGCTCTTTGGTCAATCAAGATTACGGCAAAGCTCTCTATTGGCTTTCTCTCGCCTCGGACCAAGGCGACCCCCAGGCCGCTTACACCTTGGCTCTCATGTACGCCAAAGGCACGGGGATCGACAAAGACTGGTCCAAAGCCTACGAACTGCTTTCCAAATCGGGCGTCACGAATTTAACCGAGGCCAAAGAACTTAAAAAGCGCCTTAAAGACGAATTATTTCAGCTCTACCCCAATTTAGCCTCCGCCTTGAAAAAGGACGAACTTAATTTAAGAATGACTCTCACCAGCCGCCAAAAACGCTTCATCCCCATGTTTCTGGACTCCAGCCGCAGCGACGGCGGCGCTCAAACCGAGTTTGAATCATGGTTGGCGTTGAACTTAGGCAAAATCAGCGCCAATGACGCCTATGGAAATCTGACGGAGTGTTTGAACAAATACTACCACGACATGACCAGCCTTTACCCAGCCGGAGGCTGAACGTTATGGGCGAGTTTCACCCCACCAGCGATCGTGGGCCGGATGAGATCGGTCTGGAAAAAATCCTTCTCTTTCCGGAAAAACTGTCGAGTCTTCAGAAAAACCTGACCGATGTAGACCCACTATACCCAGTATCCGTCGAACTGAGCTTGACCAGCCGCTGCAACCTAAAATGCGTCTGGTGCTCCGATCTTCTCCTGCGCGAACTGTGCCCCGATAGGCTTTCTTTGGACGTCTTAGGCCGCCTCTTCGTCGATCTGGCCAAAGGCGGAACAAGAGGGGTCACCATAGAAGGCGGCGGGGAACCCACGATATCTCCTTTTTTCCAAAAAGCTGCGACTCTTGCTGCGGAAGCGGGCCTTTCAGTCGGCCTCATCACTAACGGCACCGCTTTATTCAACGCCTCCCGCTCCAAAGACTTCTACTCTCTCTTCCAATGGGTGAGGCTGAGCTTGGACGCCTCTTGCGCCGAAGACTACCTTCTTCTCAAAGGCCGAGATTGCTACCAAGACGTTTTAAAGTCTCTTTCAGTTTTGGCGAATTTAAAGTCGCCTCCAACTCTCGGCGTCGGGTACGTCCTGACCAATAGAAACGACAGCCCTGAACCCTTGGAAAAGTTGGCCCTTGATTTGAGGCGTTTAGGAGTGAATTACCTCCACCTGCGTCCGGTGGTCGACCACCCGGAACTCGTCAGCTTAAAATCGACTCGGCGCCTAAAAGAGCTCGAATCGCCGCACTTTCACGTAAATACCGGGGCCATGACCGATAACCAAGGGCAGGGCAACGACGGCCTTCCATGCCTAGCTCATAGCTTGTCCGCCGTCATCACCGCCGACGGTTCGGTGTGGCTCTGCGGAAGGCTTAACGTGGACCCGTCCACCGGTTCCATGGGCAACATCACGGTAGAGCGTTTTTCCGACGTCTGGTCGGGAGAGATGCGCAAACGCCAAAGCCGAAGAGCGGCCGACGGTCATTATTGCCTGAGCCATTGCCCGCAGTGCCGCATGACTAAATATAACCGGCTCCTGTACAATCTAAGCAGAATTCGAACCCGTGATTTCATATGAAAAAAACTCACCCCCAACAAAGCCGTCCGCCGGCCGATCGTATGGGGGCTGTAGTTCTTTCGCGCTACAGCGTAGGCGACAGCGACTATATCGTGACTTTTTTGACTCGTGAACAAGGCCTCGTTTCCGCGCTGGCCAAAAACGCCCGGCAAAGCATAAGGCGCTTTGGAGGAAACCTCCTAAGCCCCGGCATGGCGGCTTGGTATTACCTGCGGCAAAGACCGAATTCCAATTTGGCCTTTGTGGAGCGCGGCGAGATTAACCCCGCCGCCCCAAACCTTCCTATGGACCCTATCTGCCGCGCTTTGGTCGCCTGGGCCTTGGAGCTTGTTCGGGCCTTCGAGGCCCACCATAACCCGGCGGAACCGACTTTTAACTTGCTGTTAAGACACTTCGGGGCCTTGGCCGCCGCCTCCGATTTCGCCGCCCCGTCTTTGGCCGCCAGAAGATTATCCTTCGGCTTCACCAAGTGTTACTTGCAGATCGCCGGCTTCGGCGTCGGCGCGGAAAACTGCTGCATCTGCGGCAAAAAAGATTCCGAGAGCTGGTACGCCGAGCCGTCTTTCGATGGTTTAATCTGCCGGCAATGCGAACGGTTTTTGGATAGAAGGCTGCATAATATTCCCAATTCCCTCCGAGAGGCGCTCTTGACCACGGCCACTCACCGCAGCTCTCCGCAGCTCGATGAAGAGACGCTCAATATCGCCGAGAATTACTTCCAGCATAGAGCCTCCGTCCAGGCGGGGCGGGCTTTTAAGAGTCCAAAGGTTTTAAGGCAGCTTCTTGAAAACAATCCCTCCGACGCCTCGAACGCTCGCCGAGAATCTATGAATTCGCCTATGAACTCGCCAATGAACGCGCCTATGAACACGCCGATAAGCGCATCTATAAACGCACCGATAAACGCGTCAATAAACGCGTCAAGCGTTCAACAAAATACGCCCAATTCGAACGACGATCGCATTCGACCGGGGAGCGAAGGTGTCTGAGCGACTCCAAAAAGTTTTAGCCGCTTGCGGAGTCGCTTCCCGCCGAGGAGCGGAAAACCTCATACGGCAGAGAAGGGTGAAAGTCGACGGCGAAATCGTCTGCGATCTCGGCCGAAAAGTCGATATGGCTAGTTCGACCATCACGGTCGACGAAATCCCGGTCAAGAATCTCCAGGGCCTCAGATACTACATGTTTCATAAGCCCAAAGGGTATTTGACCACCCTATCGGACCCTCAAAACCGCCCAACCGTCCTGCGCTTTCTGGAAAAGCTCCCCGCAAGAGTCTACCCTGTCGGAAGATTGGACATGGACGTCTCGGGACTGCTGATTCTGACTAACGACGGAGAACTCGCCAAAAGGTTGATGCACCCCTCTTACATGATCCCTAAGGTCTACAGAGCCAGAGTCGAAGGCGTTCCCGACGAAGGGGCCTTGAAACTTCTCACGGACGGGAGCTTGATCATCGGAGGAAAACCGATTTCCCCGGCTAAAGCCAGAGTGTTGCCGACCGGCCCGGATAAAGGTTGGTTGGAGCTCACCTTGACTGAAGGCCGTCACCGCCAAGTCAAACGCATGTGCGCGGCCTGCGGGCACCCGGTGATTGAACTCAAGAGAGTTTGTTATTGCGATCTTAAACTGCCCAGCCATCTATTGGCCGGTCAGATCTCGGAACTTACTTCGGCGCAACTGCAGACTCTTTTGAAGAAAGTGGGACTGGCGACGAAAGATAAGGACACTGTCGCCTGATTTCTTTCGATTCGTCAGCCGGCGCTCTTGATCCGCCCATGACCTTTATCCATAACGACCTTCATCAGCTAATCACCTTTATCCATAGCGACCTTTATTCATAACGACTTTATCCCCAGCGACCTTTATTCATAGCGACCTTTATCCGCCGACGCTTGCGGCCCCAAGAGTTATTCAAGATTTATGGCTAGCCAAAACTTCAAAACCCTCTTTAAAGCTTTAAAGGCGGCGCCGCCTCTTTCATTGGAGGGGCGCGTCACTAAAGTGACCGGGCTGGTCATCGAAGGAGACGGCCCAGCCGCTTCCGTCGGGGAGGTCTGCCGGATCGAGTTGGCTGACGGGTCGATGCTGGAAGCCGAGGTTGTGGGTTTCCGCAATTCCACCATCCAGCTGATGCCTATTGGAGACATGGCCGGTCTTACCGCAGGCAGCAAGATTTTGGCCAGCGGACAATCTGGCGCGGTCGAGGTGGGTCCGGATCTTTTAGGCCGGGTTTTGGACGGCCGCGGCAACCCCATGGACGGACTTGCGCCCATAGATGTTCAGGCTAAGTACCCTCTAATCAGCCGCCCCGGAAACCCCTTGAAACGCGCCCGGATCTCGAAGATAATGGACGTTGGCGTAAGAGCCATCAACGCCTTGCTGACTCTGGGTCAGGGACAGAGGGTGGGAATTTTCGCGGGAAGCGGCGTGGGAAAAAGCACCCTAATGGGCATGATCGCAAGACACATGAAAGCCGACGTAAACGTCATCGCCCTCATCGGCGAGCGCGGCCGCGAAGTCAGGGAATTCATCGAAAAAGACTTAGGCGCCGAAGGACTCAAAAGAAGCGTCGTGGTGGCGGCCACTTCCGAGCAGCCCGCGCTGGTGCGCATGCGCGGCGCTTATGTGGCCACCGCTATAGCCGAGTATTTCAGAGACCTCGGCAAAAACGTGATTTTAATGATGGACTCGGCCACCCGCTACGCTTACGCCGCCAGAGAAGTCGGCCTATCCATCGGAGAACCGGCCACCACCCGAGGCTACACTCCTTCGGTCTTCGCTCTGTTGCCGCAGCTTTTGGAAAGAGCCGGCGCCTGGGCCAACGGCAGCATCACCGGCATATACACCGTCTTGGTGGAAGGCGACGACATGAACGAGCCTGTCGCCGACGCCATGCGCTCCATTCTTGACGGGCACTTGGTGCTTAGGCGCGAACTCGCCGCCCGCAATCAGTACCCCGCCTTGGACATCCTGTCGAGCATCAGCCGTCTGATGACCGATCTCGCCAGCGTCGACCATCTAGCCGCCGCCGCCCGCTTCAAAGACATCTTGTCAGTCTATAAACACAACGAAGACATGATCAACATCGGGGCCTATCAAAAAGGCACAAGCCAAGAAATCGACCAAGCCATAGTCTATAATCCCCGTTTCACCGAATTTCTCAAGCAGGCTTATAACGAAGCGGTCGACATCAATCAAGCCAAAGACGCCCTCATTAAAGTCACCCTTCCAATACAGTTGACTCAAGCCCCTCCCAGAAAAACCTAAACTTATTCAACCTACATAGTTGCCACTGAAAAAGTCAGAAAAAAAATATTAGCGAAGGCTACACACCCGCTGGGTTGAAAAAAATTGACGATTCAACAGAAGATAAAAAAAGTAAAATTGGCTTTGGTTATCAAA
>JAISZP010000012.1 GCA_031269135.1 Deltaproteobacteria bacterium
CATGGCCAAACGCAAGGATGCGTTACGAAAACTTATGTCGTCCCTCAGCGTTCTGGACACTACCCGTGATCTTTGTTTCATGGCTCTTGAATCTCCCATAGCCGATTTTGAAGACGCCCTTCTGGCGGAATCCGCCAGGCATTGGTCGGCCGACCATATCGTGACCCGCGACGGAAGCGGCTTTGTCGAATCGCCCGTCGAAGCGATTTCTTCGGAAGAACTGCTTCGCCGCCTTGGCGAATGAATCCGCATTATCACACCAATACAGGCGTCGCCACGTCCACAATTTGCCGCGTTTTCTGGACGCCGAAGTATCTGGCGTCGAATGAGCGGGGCAGATGATCGGAGACGAAAAACGCCTCGTCCTCCTTGAGCGTGTAAACGGCCAATCAGAGCCGGGGCAGCGGATCGACCATGTTGTCGCATACCAGCGGTTTGGTATTGGGAATAAGCGGCCCATTGATGTGGATGCCGTCGTCGGCGACGGAAACCATGTCGCCGGGAAGGCCGAGGTATCGTTTCATCAGAAGGCCGTAGCCGACGCCGTTGGCTCTGCCGTATACACGCCGTCGAAGATGTATCCGCGTTCCCTCGCCATTCTCATTTTTGCGCAGTCGCCAGGCCAAAACGTCACGATGTCCCCGCGTTAGGGCGGTTTGTCGACCACCCAATAAATCCCCTTTGGCAGACTGTTGGTTCGGTTTATCCGGGCACCGTAGGCATAGAGAAGAAGAAGGACGAGCAAAACGCCAATCCCGCCGATGGCAATCCCCCGACACGCCCGCGCAAAGAACCCCCTAGCGAACGATTTCATGGGAACGCTCCAATTGCGCGCCCTGGCTCTGTTCGGGCTGTTCCACCGCTCTCGACCCACCCCCTGAAACGCTTCCGGTATAGTCACTCGGCTCATCAGGCATAGGCTCCGGCTGACTACCACCCGGCTTATCAGGCGTAAGCTCTGACTGACCGCCGCCCTCCTCACCGGGCGTAGGCTTCTGCCGCTCTCCACCTTCCTCTCATGTCTTAAACAAATTCCGATGCTCCCCTCTCTGGCGGAATTTGCCTATGAACTTTATGGCCGGAATTATTGTGAAAAGAACATGAATTTCCACGACGCCAATGAACGATTTGGCGAGGGATGGATGAATGGATGAAAGCACTGACGTTCCAAGCGACCTTTTTTCAGATGCGTTCTTTAGGCTTAATTCGCAGGCTGCGGCGCATCGAGTGTTGATGCAGTCGCAGTCAGTGCTTCTATACGGTGAAATAGTTAAGAACGCTCTTGGGATTATCAAAATAGTCATCGCTGATGGTGATTTTGAAACATTGCTGAAAACGGAAATGGCGATACAAAAATTAGAGGAAGAAAAGTACGCGCACGACGAGAGTATGGTAAAAATCATAAAAAAAACTCAATTGGATTTAGCCGTCGGCATTCGTGATTGCAGGCAGTTGGTTGATCATCCTGAAAGCTAGAGGACCGTTTGTTTTGCAGTTTAAGTTCATGAAACAATCAATAATGGCCTTCTTGTGAATGGCCCGCTTGCTCGGTAAAGACAAAGAGTCCATCTCGCTGCTCAAAAAGATGAGGATGAAGAGTCGCGCCTTAAAGTCTAGCCTACCTCGCCTAACGTAACTTGGCATAGCCTGCCGCCCCCCAGCTACTCCCTGAGGGGCATAATTATTTTATCGTGAAATATGGCGCCGCATTTCATGACTTCGGGGCGCCGCCTTCCGAAGGCGACACGTATAGTCTTTAGGTTTTTCGGAAAATCGACAAAAGTCTTAATTTAACCTTTAACAATTACACGACTTAACCGGATTAAAACTTGTATTTTAAGCCATTACCACGTAATATAGTCATATGAATGGATCGCTCCTGATGTGGCGAAATGTGAGTCACGATGGAGTCTTCGATGTCTGACATAGCCAGCTAATCTTTTTTGTTATTATATATGTGCTTTATGCTAACTATTTGATGCTATTATGAATAATGTTAATATTGAAAAAATAAATATATCTGAATTATTTCCAACTTTAGAATTCGATGTTGGTGTAAGTCTTAATTACTATAATAAAAGCCCTATAGATATAGCTTGTTTTGCTTTGAATAGCGAGAATAAGCTCGTTGACGGGCGCTATATGATCTTTCCCAGCCATGACTCGTCTCCGGAAGGAGCTGTGAAGATTGTACCTCAAGAAGGTACTCTTGACATGATTACCTTTCATATCAATTTAAACATTTTGCCGACAAACTTCACCTCTCTGGTTTTTATCGGATCAGTCACTCCCTTTCCGGAAGAGAATATGTTTACGGGCGGATATATCCGCTTGTGCCGGAATGACCAGGAACTGTTCAACTTTGAACTGTCCCAACAGCCTTTTGTTCAGATGAACGCCTTCACCTTTTCATCGATTTCTTTCCAAAGTGGTCAGTGGCAGTATTTAGCCGACGGCATTGGGTTTCCTTCGGGAGTCATGGGCCTTTTTAAATATTACGAAGGCATTGATTTTTTGGAGCATTTCGGCAGTTCGACTAAATTTTTGATTTTAAGGGAAGACGAGGCCAGAGAACTAAAAGAACAAATTTTACGCCATGGTTTGCCGACGACTATTTCGCTTGGAGATATCGAAAGTGAAGATATTGATAATAGAACTGAAATCAATGAATTTGTACTGAAACTTTTAAATAGACATAAAAATATCATTATGAATTAAGTTTTTTTCTTGGTTTTTGAATAGCAATTCTTTTTCACTATTACAACTAATTTTTATCTTTTTACTCTTAAAGCTAAAGTTGTCGTAATTTGGCTTTTTGCGGAGATTTTATGCGAAAATTACCAGTGTACTTGTTAATTGATGTTTCTGGTTCCATGCATGGAGAGCCGATAGAAGCCGTAAAAAACGGCATCCAAATGTTGCACTCCTCTCTACGAAGCATCCCTCAAGCTTTGGAAGTGGCCTATCTGAGCGTAATCACTTTTGCGGATTCCGCCAAACAAATTATTCCCCTTACGGAAGTCGCCGGCTTTAAGCCCCCAACTCTGAAAGCCAGCGGCCAAACGTGTTTGGGAGCAGCCTTATTGGAGGTGGCGAACGCCGCAAAGAGGGAAGTCAAGAAAAGCACGCCCGAAGAAAAAGGCGACTGGAAACCTCTAGTTTTCATCATGACCGACGGCATACCCACAGATAACGTCGACAAGGGCTTGGAGGCTTTTAACGCCGTCAGTTGGGGTATGGTGCTGGCCTGCGCCGCCGGACCATCGGCCGACACATCCGTTCTTCAGAGGATACCAAAAGCTGAAGTCTTGCAACTGGCTACCGCTGATTCTTCTTCCATAACCGCCTACTTTAAATTTATTTCTTCAAGCATCGCCACTTCCAGCAAGAAAGTCGAATCAGGCGCTCAGCCAGGCTCTTTTAACGAACTGCCGCCCCCGCCTCCGGAAATCTCTCTTCTTAAACATTAAATCCTCATTTGGCTGTTTTAGTGCTTATTATGAGAAAACTACCTATTTATATCCTAATCGATACATCAGGTTCTATGCGCGGCGAACCCATTGAAGCGGTGAAAGTCGGGCTTCGCGCTTTGATAGCCAGCTTAAATCGGGATCCCCACGCTTTGGAATCGGTACATATCTCAATCATCACCTTCGATCGCGAAGCCAAAGTCCTCTTGCCGATGACAGAGCTTCAAGGCTTGAAATTGCCGGAGATAGAGGCGCCGCAATCGTCTCCCACTAATTTGGGTGAAGCGTTGGAGTTGATGTGCGAACTCTACGACAAACAGGTCGTCAAGTCTTCGGCAAACCAAAAAGGCGATTGGATGCCTCTTGGGATCGTCATGACTGACGGCTCGCCGTCGGATACGATGTTATTTGAGCAGATGTGTCAAAAGTTGAAGTCTTACCGCTTTGCTCGCATCATAGCCTGCGCCGCCGGCCATAAAGCCAAAAAAGAGCCGTTGCAAAAGTTCGCTACCGATACAGTCTCTATTGAGACTATGGATAGCAATAGCTTCGTGCAATTTTTTCAATGGGTTTCTCAATCAGTCGCAAAACACTCCAAAAGTTCTGTAATTACAGGTAATGAGTTGCCTACGCCGCCTTCAGAAATTGTAATCAATGTGTAATTATGATTTATATGCTCTGAATAGACAAATTTTTAGGTAATATATGGATTCTAATGAAATAAAAAACGATAATTCGTCAAAATCTGACGGAGTGAGGTGGGAAGAACCTTTATCGGAACAAGAAAAAGTTTGGGGAAATGGTTCCAAGAAATCTGAAGCTCAAAGCGCCAAAGAATCAAGCGATGACTCTGGGCCTAACAATGAAGAAACACTTCCTGAAGAAAGCGGTTCAGCACAGAAAGATGATTCGCTACAGGACTCGCGACAGGACTCGCCACAAGATTCGATCGCTCAGTCCGATCCGAACATTACTCCCGCTCCAACACCCATTGATGCATCTGCAACCAATTCAAACTTAACTTTTCAGCAATCGGATCAAGCCCCAAAGGTTCAATCGCAGGAAGATTCAGCAAACAACCAGGCGCCGCAGGACGAAGACAAAAAGCCTGAAAATACTCCAAGCGAGGAACCTTCCCCTCAAGTGGAGCCAAAAGCTCAAACTGAAACTAGCCAGCATGATAAGAGTTCTCAGGAGTCGCTGCAAAAAGAT
>JAISZP010000079.1 GCA_031269135.1 Deltaproteobacteria bacterium
TGAAAGTTCGGCAATCGTCGTCAAAAATGCTTCTTCAATTGAAGAATCCCAGGCCCAGCATATTTCTTCCGCTGCTTCCACTCCCCAGCAAACTCCAACTTTTGAGGGTTTGCCTGCAAATCAGCTTGCGACTGAGTCAATTGACGAGGGTGCTGAAGAACCCGCCAGCAAAGACGCCAAAACCGAGTCCAAGGACCAATCCCAGGCGGTGATTCACACCCCAACCCAAAACCAAACCCAACCACAAGCTCAGTCACAGTCACAACCACAAACTCAAGCCCAAGCTCAGTCACAGTCGCAAACACAAACCCAACCACAAGCTCAGTCACAGCCGCAAACACAAAACAAGACGCAAACCACACAAACTCTCGATGCGGCTTCCGCTCTCCCTTCAAATGCGCTGTCGGATCTCCCTTCAGATGAGGCTTCAGCTAAAGCTTCAAATGCGAGTTCCGATTTGCCGTCAAGCCTGCCTTCAGGCGCCTCTCCAGTCGATATCGACGACGATTTGACGGATATCTTCAGCGATCCAACTGAGGACTTCACCTATTCAAACCAAGATTTTAAATCTTCAACTTCTCCGGATTCATCGACGTATCCATCGGCGGCTCCATCGACGGACCCATCGACGTATCCATCGGCGGATCTATCTACGGATCTATCGACGGCTCTACCGACAGATCTATCGTCAGATCTATCGGCGACTCTATCTGCGGATCCATCTGCAGTTCCATCGGCGACTCTAGAGGCCCAGGCCCAACAAGACGCGTATGAGAGATCTCTCAAAGAGCTTCTTCCCACTTCGCCGGAGCAGGTGAAAGCTTATAGGCGCAGTCTGGATGCGAGACAAGAGGCTTTAAGCGACGCTCCTCCTGACGCTCTTCGTACGAGAACCGTCAGAGTTCGTCTGGAGCCCGGTTTCCTCCCGCCTTTGGTGGAGCTGACCCCAAATTTAGTTACAGCCATGGTCTTCACCGACTCGACCGGCAGCCCCTGGCCGGTGACCTCAAGCGTTCTTGGAAGCGGCTCTCTTTACACCTCGGAGATCTTGACCGGAGAACCAGCCAACCGAATCATCGTGGCGCCTTTGGGCAACCATGGAAACTCGAACCTCATCGTCACTTTCGCTAAAAAAGACATCCCTCTGGTGATTCGCTTAAAGACCGCCTCCGCTCTCAACAGCGAAAGACAAGTCGACAGTCTCATCGTCTTTCAGCTGCAAGAGCGCGGACCGCAGGCTCTTCCGGAAACTCTCGAAGACGATTATCCATCCGTCACCGACGACATTCTCTACAGCATTCTCGATGGTCTTACCCCTGCCGGGGGAAGGGTGCTTCAACCAGCGCCTCAGCTCGACGGAGAGATCTACACCCAGTTGGGAGAGGCCATTTATTTAAGAACCAAACACACTCTCTTGTGGCCCGCTCCTCGGGCTAGGGTTTCAGGGCCAGGGGGCCTTTCGGTCTACGAGATTTCCCCGGTCAGCTCGATCCTGCTTTCTCGTCAAGACGGGGTCGTCACGATCGCTTTGGAAGACGCCGTCGTCGACCCGATCGGCAGTTGGGGGGTGGGACGGTGAAGCTTATAGGATCAATTCCCCGAAAGTATCTGGTGGCTCTTGGCTTTATGTTAATCGTAGGTCTATGTCTTGTGAGCGTTAAATTTTTCTTTCGCTCCGAGATTGACGGCGACGCGCAGTCCTCGGCCGACTCTTTGACTCCTCGAAACGTCTCGGGGCAGATAGGAGGCGAGGGGAGTCCCGAGTACAACCAGATGATAGAGGAACTCAATCGGGCCGGAGCGGATTTGGCTCTTGAGACGGGAGAATCTTTCGTGGCGACGCCCATCGGCTCTCCTAAAGCTCAAGCGTCTAAACTTCAGCCGCCTAAACCCCAGCAGCGCTCCAGCGTCCCAAACCCTCCGAAGGAGCTCAAGGCCCCTGAAATGCCGCCGCAGCCGCAGGCCAAGCCCGTTACTACCCGGTCGACGGTCGCCGCCCAGCCTAGACCAGCCTCCGATCCCGACTTCGAGGCCATCATGGGAGATCTCAAGTCCATCACCTCCAGCCTTCCGGGACCGTTCGTGATTGCCCATCTCGAGAGCGAGCCGTCGGTCGAAATGGAGAACCTTCAAGAGAAGAGCCCATCTTCAGCTTTTTTGCCCGCGCCCGGAAGTCTTTTGTATGCGGTGACGGAAGTCGCCGTCAACAGCGATGTAGCCGCTCCTGTCTTAGCTCAGGTTGCTGCGGGACCCTTGAAAGGCGCCCGGCTCTTGGGCGCCTTTCAACTCGGCGGCGACGCGCTTTCCATCAGATTCACCAAGTTGATGCCGCAAGGACAGTCGCCTATCGACATCGAGGCCTTTGCCGTGGATCCCCGAACCAATTCTCCTTCCGTGTCGGGCAAAGTCGACCGACATTTTCTGGAGCGCTGGGGAGGACTGATGGCGGCGAGTTTTCTGGAAGGCTTCGGGGAGGCGATGAGCAATCGCGGAACGACCGTCCATGCCTACGGAGACGTGATTGTCGCAGATAAAGGCGCCGTCGATTTAGATGATGTTTCTTTGGAGGCCTTAGGACGGGTGGGAAGCAGGGCGGCCACGCAGCTGGAAAAAGGCTTCGATCGTCCGCCTACGGTGACTATTCCCTCAGGAAGTCCCATTGGAGTTTTGATTGTGGCGACTAAATCCTAACCGGCGATAAATCGCCGGCAATAAAATACCGGAAATAAATCACCGACGATAAATCACCGACGTTGGCCGACATAAACCATATCCGACCATTGATTAGCGACCGCCGCTTTTAGGTTCTACCCGGCCAGGCGATTAAAGGAATCCCATGCCTCAGATCAATCAAGACCTTCTTTTGAACCTCATTCCCCATCTAGAGACTTGGTGGGGCGTATTAGAGGTCATTGTCGCGGCTATCGGACTTTTTCTGGTGGTCTCAGGCTTGGTGGGCCTTTCCGGACGCCAGGACGGCGGAAAGAAAAGGGCCTTGTTGACGCTTATAGCCGGAACTTTGATGCTGAATGCTCCCTCTCTTTTAGACGCTTTTGCTCAGACGCTCTTTACCCAAAATTCGGCGGAAGTCCTCTCATACCATCCGCCGGACTCTAACCCTGCTTCCGGTTATATAAGATTGGCGGTTTTGGCCGTGGCCTTGACCGGGTTGATAGGAGTGGCCAGAGGACTGTATTTGATGAGGCTGTCGCCGGGCGAGGGGGGAGGATTGGCTAGGGCCTTGGTTCATATGACAGGTGGGGTGATATGCGTGAACCTGGTGGAGTTTCTTAAACTTTTAGCCGCTAGTTTAGGAGGAGACGTCGAGATTTTAGTCACGTCTATTTTAGGGTGATTATGTCAGGGTGATTAATTCGATAATGTAAGAGATGCAATAATATAAATAATTTCATCTCATAAATAATTTTATATCATAGATAATTCTACAATATATATTATTTTATGATGAATAAGATTTTATGAAGCAAATAATTTTGCGACATCAATAATCTTATAGTGGTTTAGATTATTTTTTTGATGTAAATAATTTGATATATTTACATTTTTAGCTGCCTAATAGTTTTTTAAAGCAGCTTTTTAAAGTAGTTTTTATAATAATTTTTTTGTAATAGCCTTTTTGTAGTAGACCTTTCTGTAGTAGATCTTTCTATTAGATTTTATCTAATAGTTTTTTATCTAATAGATTTTTTTCTAATTGATTTTTCTATGGCAGATTTTTCCATCAATTGTTGAAGGCGTTCCATTTGTCTGGATTCGCCATAAAGGAAATAGCATGAAG
>JAISZP010000060.1 GCA_031269135.1 Deltaproteobacteria bacterium
GCTTTATTGCTTGTGATTCCATCAGGCCCAGAACTCGGCGATCTTGCGTTGATCCTTTTCGCTCAAAGGGAAGGCCAAGGCGCCGACCAAAAAGATTCCGCCCGACACAAGCAACCCAGGCCAGACGGGATCGAACTTAAACAAAGTGTTGTCGGGCCACTGGCTCTGACCGTAGTACCAAAACAAAACAACGGCTAAACTTACGGCCATCGACCAAGCGGCGGTTTTCGAGCCGCCCTTTCTCCAAGTGAAGGCCACGATGGTCGGTATGAACAAGCTGGCCGAATTGACCGTAAACGCTATATACAAGACGTTGACGATGTCTTGCTGGTAAATGCCCATATAGCTGGCCAGCACGCCCACCAAAAGAGTGATCACGGTGCTTAAGGCTAAGATGGATTTTTGACCGGCTGAAGGGTTGATGTAGCGTTTGTAGAGGTCTTGGGTGATGTTGGCGGTGGCGACCAATATGCAGACCGAACCGGTGGACATGACCGCCGCCAATAAGCCGATCAAGATGATTCCTTTTGCGCCCTGGGGCAAAAACTGAGTGATCAAGGCGCTCATTATGGTCTGACCTTCCGGCATGTCAGGGATGAGGATCCGACCGGCCATGCCGAGGTAGGTGCCTGAAGCGGCCACCAACAAGACCATGAAGCCGGCGATGATGGTTCCGACTCTCGCCACTCTTGCGGTTTTCGAGGCGAAGCAGCGGGTGTAGCTATCCATTGAAGAGAAAAAGGTCAAAACAATGGTCACCGACAAGCCCAAAATCGAACCCCAGCCCCAGGCGCCGAGACTAAAGAAATCCGCAGGCAGGGCGGCGGTCGCAAAAGCGTCGGGAGGCATTTGAAACATTATCACCGGCACCATGACGAAGGCCAAACACGCCATGATGATTACGGCTTGCGCGGTCCCGGTGATCGTGACGGCGATGAAGCCGCCCAAAGCGGTGTAAAGCACCATGCTCAAAGCCGATATCCAAATGGCGTTGTTCAAATCCCAACCCAAAAACGCGCTCAATAACCGCCCCATAGCCAAAAACTGCCCGGCGGTATAGGCGATATAAGCTAAAAATGTGGTGACGGCGGCTATGACTTGGGTGACGGGTCCATAGCGTTTCTCTATGAGTTCAGGGTAAGTCAGAAAGCCGAATTTCTTGCCGACGGTCTGAATGAGTCCGGTGGAGGTCCCGGCGAAGAGAAAACAGCCTACCGCCATGGCGCCGCAATACCATACGCCGGTTATGCCCAGCGAGTACGACTTGTCGACGCTTCCGATGACTGACGCGCCGCCGATCCACGAACTCATCCACAGGCAACTGATCACGAAGCTCCCGGATCTGCGCCCGCCGACGTAGTAGTCGTCCACGTTTTTGCGTTTCTTCAGAGAATAAAGACCGATGCCCAGCATGGTCACCAGATAAATAATAACTATTATAGTATCTATAGCCCCAAAATTTTGCATTATATCTACCTCTATGCTTTTATGTTAAAAGATGCGAAGTACGGTTGATGCAATTAAAAAACAGTTTTTGCTTAATTATTCAATTCCGGCAAGGATATGAAAGCGCCGTCGGTTCCGCAAGCCGTCTCGCCCTCTAAATTGCGCTCTCGTCCTGGGCGCGATATTCGCGCCCTTCTATGGACGCCGCCGACCCCTAGGCCGAATAAGGAACTCCCGCCAGCACAGGTTTGGAAACTTCACTCTCAAGACCAGGCGCAAGCAAATTTTTTGCGCTCATGCTCAATCGTCCAGGCCTTCGTTTCGCCCAGGCCGTCTTTTCGTCAAAGCAATCGTTTCGCCCAAGCCGTCTTTTCGTCAAGGCCATCGTTTCGTCAAAGTCATCGTTTCGTCAAAGTCATCGTTTCGCCAAAGTCATCGTTTCGCCAAAGATGGAGGCCAAGAGTCCTCCAATAGCCTCCAAGAACCTCCAATAACCTCCAAGACTCCTCCAAGAGCCATCCATGAACCATCCATGAACCGCTCCCTCGAATCCAGCCCAGCTGAAATCGGCTGTAAAACGCGTCTCCAGCCTTTTTTCTCGGGATCCCGAACCATGTTCGGATTCAGGGCCTTGGGGTTTAGGGTTTAAGGTGTAAGGTGTAAGGTTTAGAGTTTGCCCGTCCCCATCCAAGACTAAGCGAGCGGGAGTCCCAATCGCTCTTTCCATGCAGTCTGCTTGGACTAAAAGCCCGAACTTCAGGCCGCCGCAGCCCAGCCCTTCTCCAAGGCCAGGGCGTTTTTCGGGTTGATTTTGCCCTTTTCGCTGAAATAGTTCTCCAAGCCCTGTAGGACCGCCTCTTTTTCAAACAGGGCGCTTTTAGCCATCGCCGCTCCCAGCAAAATGATGTTGACGGCTCTCGGGTTTTCCAACTCTTCGGCCAAGGCGTTGGCCGGAACCCCGACGCGGACTATATCCGAGCGATATTTGCGTCCACTGGCCGCCAAAGAAGTGTTGACGATCAAAATCCCGCCAGGTTTCATCATAACCTCAAACTTTTCGACGGACGGATCGTTCATGGCCACTAAAAGATCGATATTTCTGACGAAAGGACTGGCGATCGGCTGGCGATCGATCTTGATGTTGCAGTTGGCTGTGCCTCCTCTCATTTCCGAACCGTAGGAGGGCACCCAAGTCACCTCAAGCCCTTCATCCATAGCGATCTTGGCCAATATCAGCCCCGCCGTCAAAACCCCCTGCCCCCCGAAACCGGAACAAATGATGTCAGTCATTCGCTTTCCTCCTTGCCTAATCCGCTCTCGTCCTTATATTCGCCGGGCACATAGACCGGCAGGACCTCGTCTTTGATGCGCTTGACTGCGGCTAACGGCTCCAATCCCCAGTTGGTGGGGCAAGGCGAAACCACCTCGACGAAAGCGTAGCCTATGTCCTGAGTTTGGCAGCGAAGGGCCTTTTTGATGTAGCCCTTGACCCTGTTTATGCTCGGAACGTCGACGACCGAACCTCTCGCAAGATAAGCGGTAGTCGGAATGGTCGCCAGAATTTTGATGATGTCCACCGGAAATCCTGTGGTTTTGACGTCCCTGCCGTAGATTGAGGTGGGGGTCTTCTGTCCGGCTATGGTGGTCGGGGCCATTTGACCGCCTGTCATCCCGAAATTGCCGTTATTGATGAAAATGACGGAGAATTTCTCTCCCCTCAAAGCGGCATGGATCGTTTCGGCCATGCCGATGGCCAGGCAGTCTCCGTCGCCTTGGTAAACGACCACCGTCTTATCCGGGCGAGTGCGCTTGATCCCGGTCGCGGTGGCCGGCGCCCGGCCATGCGGGGCCTGGATCCAGTCGATTCCGAATGTATCGATCATCCAACACGAGCAGCCGACCGCGCACACGCCGATGGAATCGTCCGAGACGCCGAGTTCATCGAGACATTCGGCCAGGCAACGATTGACGATGCCGTGACCGCAGCCTGCGCAGTATTTGCTTTCCTCTACCAACAGTTTCGATAAAAGTCTCTTCGGCATTACAACACCTCCTTGACCTTGCCGGCCAAGATGTCTTTGGCCAAAGCCAAGAGCCTATCGCTCTCGGGCACTTTGTCTCCCGGGAGATCGGCGTAGACCGGGTAGCGACAACGCGCGGCCAAAGCGACGTCCTCGCAGATCTGACCTAAAGCGCTCATCTCGACGGTCAAAAATCCTTTCAAAGAACTAGAGAACTCGCTGAAGGCTTTTTTAGGGAAAGGCCAAAGAGAAATCGGTCTGATCAGCCCCAATTTAATCCCCTTGTCTCGGCCCAAACGCACCGCCTCTTTGCAGATTCGGCTGGAAATGCCGTAAGCGACGAATATCAGCTCGGCGTCCTCCGCGCAAAACGCCTCCCAGCGTTCCTCATTGGCCTCGATGGAGTCGAATTTTTTCTTGATGTACTTGTTGAACTCGGCTATGTAGTACATGGTGGAGGTGTGTTTTCTGAACTGCCCTCCCTGCTTGCCTTTGAGGGACCACTCAAACCTATCGGGATCAAGCTCGATGACGTCAGGAAGATTCACCGGCTCGATCATCTGGCCGATGGCCGCATCCGTTAAAAGCAACACCGGGTTTCGATACTGCTCGGCTTTGTCGAAGGCTAAAGCGACTAAATCCACCGTCTCCTGCACCGAATTAGGCGCGAGCACCAACAGGCGATAATCTCCGTGCCCTCCGCCTTTGACGGCCTGCCAGTAGTCGCTTTGCCCCTGAAAGATGTCGCCTAAACCTGTCCCGTACCTCTGGACGTCGGCGATGACGCACGGCAGCTCAGCCGAGGAAATATACGAGATCCCTTCGTGCAGAAGAGTGAAGCCTGGACCGGAGGAACTCCCCATGGAGCGTATCCCGGCGGCGCAGGCGCCGTAGATCATGCAGATCCCGGCCACTTCCGATTCGGACTGAACAAATTGGCCCCCGGCTTGAGCCATACGCCAGGACATATACTCGACCACCTCGCTTTGGGGAGTGATTGGGTACCCTGCATAGAAACGACAACCTGCTCTTATGGCGCCTTCCGCCAGAGCCTCGTTTCCTTTCATAAGAACTCTCGCCATAAATCACCCCACCTCCACAATCTCAAAGACGAAGTCGGGACATACCGTAAAGCAGGCCCCGCAGGCTACGCATTTGTCTTGGTGATGGCCTATGGCCTTGAAACCTTTGGGGTTGGTGTAGTCTGAGACGTACAGCGCCCCTTTTTTGCAGGCGGCCAGGCAGTAATGGCAAGCCTTACATCGATCGCGATCGACAACGTTTCGTAACATAACTACCTCCCATAATCCGGCGATCAAGCCAAATTACCGTTAAACACAAGTCGTCACAGTTGCGCGGAAGCCGACTGAGGCGGCGGATGATTTCAGTCGCGCCTTTCAGCGGCATTGGCCATACGACCTGGCATGGCTTTTCCGTAAGCGGTTCTACGCCAGCGGCTCTCGGCAAGCATCTCTTGATAAGCTTCTTGGGCCAAGCGGCTTTCTTTAGGCGGCTCTAGGCAAACCTCTCTCGGCAAGCCTTTTTAGTCGGCTCTTTGCGAACTGTCTTTCTCCAAAAACTATCCCAGGACTTTTAAAAATAAGCTTTCCGTCTCACGATGGAAGCATCAAAATCCCATATCGGCACGTTTTATAGCAACTATTTATAAGTTTTTACAACGTAAAATAATTAAAATATTAAAATTTAAATTGTCATATAATTATAAAGCAAAATTCAAACTAACTTACCAACATATATACATGGTAAAATTATGTCGCGTAAAGAAGAAAAATAAGGTGGAAAGGTGGAAAGAAAAAAAGGGAAAAAAAGAAAAGAAAAATATGCAAAATAAGCAAAGGGGAAAAATCATGAGACTGAAAAATATACAAGTCGGAACTATGTTCTTGCAGTACCTGAAATTTATCGTCTTACGGTTAAACAGCCGCTATATGATTGACGAGCGTATGTTTTGGCCGCAAATGAAGACTTGCTTTTAGGCGGACAAATCGACAAAAACGTAAAAAAATAGCTGCATCCGCCTGAAATTGATTCAGACGCAAACAAAATTGATCGCGGAAAAATATTTGACGACATAAATCTATCAAGTTTCGTGCCAATATCGCCAAGAGGAAAACTTGCGAGAAAACTAACACGTCCCGGTAGTCGCCAGCTGCCTATCGGCGCTCGAACTATCGTCGCTCGGACTATCGTAGTCGGCGTCTTATCGTCTCTGCCTGCTTATCGTCTCTGCCTGCTTATCGTCGCTGCCGGCTTATCAGCTTTTGGAATGATCGAGCCGTAAAGGCTTGGCAGGCGCAGACGAAGTCCTCGGCGAGGCTTAAACAGAGAACAAGCAAAGGGGCAAGCAAACAGCAATTCTACATTTGGAATTATCAGCTCAAGTATACCCTTATTTTTCAAAGATCTAAGCGCCGAGGTGAAAAATCAAGTCAAAAAAATGGCAAAAAATTTTTCAGCTATGATTTTCAGCAAGAAATTTGGAAAAGTTGATGCTTTCGACAGCGTCCCATTGTGAAGGACGCCGAAATTTTATTTATGGAG
>JAISZP010000168.1 GCA_031269135.1 Deltaproteobacteria bacterium
AAAAGACGGTTCGGCAAGTGTGAGATGGAGTTGTCGAGAGACGGTTTCTTTCTAAACAATTTAGCGATATCGTTTGTCGGAGAGCTATTATTGTTGAAAAGCTTGGTTTTGTTGAAAAGCTTGGTTTTGTCGGAAAGCTATTATTGTTGTAAATCTTGGTTTGGAGGGTTTTTGGGGAAGGCGGCGCAATCTAGCCTCCGAGGTTAGTTGAATCTTTCAAGGAGAAAGTAGATCGGTTTACAATGCTGACTTCAGCATTTAAGGTGGCGTAAATTTGGACGACCTTTTCGCTCGCCGGCATGGTATGGCGCATTAGCCGCGTTGGTCTTGCGAATAAGCCTTGCTCGTCGGCATGGCGGCCTAGCCGAGGTGCGCTAGCCAAGGTGCATTAACATAGCGCATTAGCCTAGCCTAAAGCTTCCGGGCGACCGCTTGGAGCGCTTGTCGGCGCGGAGCGAGAAAGAGTCCGACGAACTGCGAATTTCCGGTCTTTGCGCTTTCTGATTGGAAAAGGGGTTGCCGGGTCGCTGATCTTTAGCTGACAACCGCCGCGTATATGGTATCATGTAACATAATGGACGCTTGCCTTTACCCTTGGACGTGGAAAAAGGATGATATGATAACCGACGTTTATCGGCCAACGGCGCTTGATTCAAACGAATCGCCGACTTGTCATGACCTTTTTCTTGCTCCGCTTCAAGAGCTTTTCAATTCAAATCGCCGATAGCCCTTTTGGGCTACTGCTATAGTTTTTGGTGGGAAAACATGTCAAACACTCTGCCCGGCAGTCTAGTTTCAGTTCTGAAAGATCCTCGAGAACAGTTGCATATCAAACCCGGCGGAGAATTAGGTTCCGCCGGCGACCCCAGCCTCATCGGCATCATCCCTGCCATCGCTCCTGGAAACTTCGGCTCGAAAGCCTTCAGAAAAGAATTCAATCTCAAGTACGCCTACGCGGGCGGGGCCATGGTGGGCGGCATCTCGTCGACCGCCATGGTTACGGCTTTATCCGACATTGGGGTCTTGGGCATATTCGGGGCTTCGGGGCTTGCCCCCGCCGCTGTGGAAGAGGCGATGGTCAAGCTGAAAAAGGATCTGGGAACCCAAACCTTCGGCTCGTGCCTGATTCATTCCCCGCAGGACCCTACATGGGAGGAAAAGGTCGTCTCGATTTATTTGGAAAGAGGCGTAAATCTCATCGAGGCTTCCGCCTTTTTGCAGATAACCCCGTCGTTGGTTCGTTATAGACTTCACGGCCTTACCGTTCTCCCTGACGGCGCCATCCTCGCCCCCAACAGGGTGATCGCCAAGGTCTCAAGACAAGAACTGGCCAAGAGATTCTTTAGTCCGCCGCCTCCCAAGATCGTTCAGGAGGCCTTGAATCGCGGCTGGATAACCGACAAAGAGGCTAGTTTAGCCCCGCAAGTCCCCATGGCCCAGGATCTGACGGCTGAGGCCGATTCGGGCGGACACACCGATTTCAGGCCCGCGCTGGCGCTATGGCCGTCAATGATTAGGCTGGCCGCCGAATACACCCGCAAATACGACTATTTTCAGCCTTTAAGGGTGGGAGCGGCCGGCGGCTTAGGCACGCCTGCGGCTATCCTAGCCGCCCAGGACATGGGCGCCAGCTATTTCGTCACCGGCTCGATAAACCAAAGCTGCGTGGAATCCGGTCTGTCGGAAGGCGGCCGCATACTGTTGGGCAAGGCCAGTCAAACCGACATGAGTCAGGCGCCGGCGGCGGACATGTTCGAATTGGGCGCTAAAGTCCAGGTCTTGAAATACGGCACTCTTTTCGCCCCCAGAGCTCTTAAGATCACTGAACTTTACCGCCAGTACCCGACTATTAAGGATCTTCCCAAAGAAGAAGTGAAAAATCTTGAAGAAAAAATCTTCCGCAAATCTTTAAATCAGATCTGGGAAGAGACCAAAACCTTTTTTTCCGCCAAAGACCCGCAGCTGCTGGAAAAGGCCCAGGCCAATCCTAAACTCCAGATGGCCTTGGTGTTTCGCTGGTATTTAGGACAAGCCTCTCGTTGGGCCATTAACGGAATAGAGGACAGGCGCACCGATTGGTGCATTTTTTGCGGACCGGCCCTGGGCGCCTTCAACGAGTGGGTGGCGGGGAGCCACTACGAAGATCCGACTAACCGCAGGGTCGCGGACGTCGCCGCCCTTTTGCTCTACGGAGCGGCCGTCCAAAAGCGCTTCAATTTAGCCAGGGATTTGGGCTTATTGGCGGAGCAGGACCCAGTGACTCTACCGCCGCTGCCTCCAGAGGAACTTGCAGCTTTTTTTTGAGATAAGTCGCTGAATTGACGGGAAAAGAAATACCTTTATGACATGACATTAATGCCGTAAGGGTATTTTTATTAAACTTTGGCTTCAGGCAGCTTGCAGATGAACTATTGATTGGACTTCCGAGTGACGGCATCCATAGGCGGCTCTATTGTTTATTGTCGTCGTCGTTGATTTTGGGTTATTGATTGTAGTTATGGGTTTAGTTATGGATTGCAATCATTGATTGACCTAAAGCGAGAGTCGGAACCAAAAAGTCGCCCTTATTCGATTAAATCGCTTCGATTGAATATGGCAGTCGCATCAGTTTATGGTCATTTTAGAAGGCATGTTCGGTAAATCTTCAAAAGCCGTTTTTTTAAAAAAATCAAGTTGTTTCCCCTGTAATAGCCGCCGATATTAATATTTGTTTTTGTGTTGAAAAAAAGCCTCGGTTATGTAAAGATCAAAAATTGTCCTTTTTACTTTTAGCCAAAGCCGTACGGCGTTGACTAAGCTTTCGCAGCATAAAAAAATTTCGCCTCAGGTAAGCATGACCAAAAAGCCTTCTTGCAACCGAATAAGTCCCGATTATGACGATCGACAGGAGCCTGTAGCCGTTATAGGTATGGGAGCATTGTTTCCCGGAGGAGAGCCTGGCGTCGCCGGTTACTTTAGAGTGCTCCGCTATGGCGTTGACGCCGTCACGGACATCCCGCCGGATCATTTCCGTTCTTCAGACTACTACGACCCTGATCCAAAGGCTCTTGACCGCATGTACTGCAAGCGGGGCGCCTTTATAGGCTCGGTGCCTTTCTCCGCCTTAAAATTCGGCATAACTCCCAAGGACGTCGAAGCCACCGACACCACTCAGCTTTTAGCCTTGGTTACGGCCGAACAAGCCTTAATCGATGCGGGTTACCCTGCCGAAGCCTTCGCCCACGAGCGCACCTCGGTGATGCTGGGGGTTACGGGCGCTCTTAAGATGCTGGTCTCGCTCGGCAACCGCTTAGTTCACCCTCAGCTCAAAAGCGCCTTGGAAGAGAGCGGGGTCGACGGCGACACCATTAAAGAGGTCTTGGAGAGGTTTTCCGAAAAGTTTCCGCCTTGGCGAGAGTCATCATTCCCGGGCCTTCTAGGCAACGTCACCGCCGGTCGCATCGCCAACCGTCTGAATTTGGGAGGCTCCAATCTGGTGGTCGACGCCGCTTGCGCAAGCTCGCTTGCGGCAGTAAGTCAAGCCGTGCTGGAACTCAGAGCCAAAAGAGCCGATCTGGTGGTGAGCGGCGGCATAGACACCTTCAGCGATCCTTTCATGTTCACCTGCTTTTCCAAGACCCCGGCCCTTTCTCCCACCGGAGAGGTCAGGGCCTTCGACCAAGCCGGCGACGGCACTCTTTTGGGAGAGGGAGTCGGCGTTTTAGTCTTAAAGCGCCTCAGCGACGCTCAGAGAGACGACGACCGCATCTACGCGGTCATCAAAAGCGTAGGGGGTTCTTCCGACGGAAGAGCGACGGCCATCTTCGCTCCCAGTCCCCAAGGGCAGATCAGAGCCATGGAGAACGCTTTCCGCGAAGCGGACTGGTCGCCCAGGACGGTTGAATTGGTCGAGGCCCACGGGACAGGGACGGCGGTCGGCGACGAGGTGGAGTTAAAGGCTCTGTGCGCTCATTTCCAAAAAGAAATTTCGGGGTCGGGCGAGGGCGTTAAAAGTAAACAGGATAGGGAAAGCAAGCAGCGCGAGAAAAGTCGACAAGACGCTCAAAAAGACGCTCAAACAACCATCAATGGCGAGCCTTGGTGCGCCTTAGGTTCCGTCAAGTCGCAAATCGGTCACACTAAAGGCGCCGCAGGCGTGGCCGGGCTTATAAAAGCGATATTAAGTCTATACCACCGTTTTATTCCCCCCACCATCAAAGTCTCCAACCCGTTGAAACCGTTAATGGAACCTCATTGTCCCTTCTATCTCGACGATCAGGCAAGACCCTGGCTCAGTTCGACCCAAAAGTCGCGCAGGGCGGCGGTCTCTTCCTTCGGCTTCGGCGGCAGCAACTTTCACTGCTTGGTCGAAGAAGTGAAAGGTCCCAGACCGGCTGTAGAGACGGGACACTTTTTGATACCTTTGTCGGGACCTTCTTTGGATTCCATAGCCGAGGCGGGCAAAGCCTTAAACGAGGCCAAAGACCCCTTCGAGCTTTCGGACGTCGTCTCCAGATTGCTTGCAGACTACAATCCCGCCGACGGATTTAGGCTGATCTTCTCAGGCGGTTTCGAGGCTCTCAGAGAGCCTCTTGGCTCTCTTAAAAGTCTCGTCGAAAAATTGAAAAGAGGCGAAACCCTTCCCGGCAGCGGCCATATCTATTTCGGCAAGGGCGCTCCTGAAGAAAATTTATTCGCCGTCCACCCGGATCTTCCCCAGGGAAATGCCGCCGGGGTTGTGGGGGCTTATCGGGATTTAGCCCTGAGCTTTCCGATGATCGCCGACTATTTAGAGCTCGCCCAAGAGCATTTCGATAAAAACTATCCGGATTGTCCGAATTTAGGGCTTTTGCTCTACCCTCCGGCCTTCGCCTCTCAGACTTCCAAGCGCAGCTGGGATGAGTGCCGCCGAAAGTTTCCGGTTCAAAGCGTCGTCTCTTTCATCTTTCAGGTGGCTCTGGGGCGCCTGATGGAATCGTTCGGCGTCGCGATAAAGGGCCGCCTTGGCTGCGGAACGGGATTATTGGCCTGTCTTTGCCGAGACGATTCTTCAGACGGCGGGGCGCTGAAGACTCCGCAGGCTTTGGAGATCTTGACCAAACAGCGCCTGCATGATTTAAGCGGCGAGATTCGCAGCTTTCCCTGGCGCCGGCAACCTCTTTGGGGACCGCTGGGAGAGATATCCAATCTAAAGTCGTTTAAAGAGGCGATAACCTCCAAAGAACTCCTGACGATACCAAATTTAGGTCCGCATAAGCTTTTGGTCTTGGCCGACGGTTCGGAAAAATTGTCTGTATTGAGGTTTTCCCAAACAGGGCAAGGTCTATTGACGGATCAGGGTCTTTTGACGGATGACGCCGAAGGCCTCGCAAGCGCGGGCATGAGCGACGGCGCGGGTATGAGCGACGGTGAAAGCCTGCACATAAAGCCCAACGATTCCGTCGCATCGCTTGCCGATATTCTAGCCGTCTTATCCGCCCTCGGCCACAAAGTCGATTTTAAAGCCTGGCCGGTTGTTTCGGCGCCTCCGAAGGCGCCTGACGGACATGTGATGACCATAAACGGAGCCAACTTATTTAAGGCCCCCGCGCCCAAACCAAGCAAAACCCCAGCAGTCTCCTCCTCCGGCGGGATCGCCCCTATCGTTTCCGGCGGCGACGGCGGCTTGGAAAAACTCATAACCCTTCAAAACAAAACCATAGATCTTCTCGCCGATATCGCCTCCACCCTGAAAACCGGGCGCCTTCAGCACCTGGAAAGCGCCCTTCCGCCCAAGTCGGCCCATCCGCCCATAACGCCTCCGACCGGAGGCGGCAGAGCCAAAGCCCCCGGCAACGGCAGCGGCGCCAAAAGCGACATTGGGACCATCGGTTCAGGCGCAGCCGACGAGACTGAAGTTTGGGAGAAGCTCTCCAAGATCGTGGCCTCCG
>JAISZP010000199.1 GCA_031269135.1 Deltaproteobacteria bacterium
CTCACTCTCTCTCTCTCTCTCTCTCTCTCTCTCTCTTAGCATATCCTAATCTAAATAAGAGCCTATACGATTTCTTGAGACAAGACAAAGAAAGACCTGACATTAAGTCTTCATCAGACTTAACTTTTGGTCTTTCTTTGTTTTGTTGTTATTCCGAATTCGGAATGATTCCAAGAAAACGTAAAAAAGCTGTGTGTCTGCTTGGTGAACGGAAACTATGGTTGACATCTTCTGTAGTTGTCTAATACAGCTAAAGAGGATGTCAAGTTAATTTTTAAAAATTTTTTAGACAATAAAATTTAATAGTTACATTTTGTAGCAGTATTTTCTTAGGGATTTTAGGTAATATCTTAGATCTGTGGTTCAGGCATTCTAAAGTCTCCCTTTTTAAGGGAGATTTTTTTTCTCAATCACTAAACAAATCGGAAATAATTCGAGCCGCTGCCGCATTGCGAATAAGAAAAGGCAAATGGAGCGAACACTTCAATTAGGCCGTCAGGCGCGGTAAAACGACCAATAATCATCGTTCGCCGACCTGATCAATAGCCTTGCAGGCACGATTAAAAGCTATAAAGACCAGGTCTCCCGGACTCGAAAAAGGGCGACTCAAGGCCAGTCGCCGCCTAGAGTTCAATAGTCTTTTTTTTAACAATTTGGCTTTCTGTTAGGTTATAATCAGATTGCTCTTTACGTTAAAGAAAAATATGTCGCTGAACAAGGTATTTAGTCAAGCTCTAAACGCTTTTAAGCTTAAGAAAATCACAAATTCAACGACTGAAGGCTGCTTTTCTCATTAGAAAAGCTCATTTGCCGTGCAAACTTCAAGGCTTGGCATGATTTGCGTTGCGGCTATCGACGATCTAAGATTTTGTTCTTTTTGCGACGACATAAATTAATCCAATCTCGGCGCCTGCGATTTTATTGCGATTATCCGCCGCAGGTGAAAGAGTTTTGATGGAATTAGCCGTCAAATACTATCTATGAGGCGAATATAATCTATAAGTCAAGTATTATCTATAGTTATTAGCATTTATTTGCTTAGATTTTTATTTTCTTTTGCAGCATCAGCTCAGTATTTTTTAAAATTCACGTCTTGGGGTGCGCCGGAAAGCCGCAAGAGCCTCATCGTGGGTAGTTCACTGTAAATGTCATGAAGACCAAGGATTGCGTCAGCTACCTATTAGCTAATGGAGCCATTAGCTAGGGCCGTTAGGTATTTGGGCCTTTAGTCGAGTGCAGCCGCGCGGAAAACCCTGAAGGCACGGAAAGCGAGTTGGAGCGCGATGGCGGCTTGAGCGCTTTTCAAGCGAAATATCTTAGGACGAACTGGTCGACGAGCTTGATCGCCGAATTTGGTCGCCGAATTTGGTCTTGGTCTGAAGGTGAAATTCTGAGCAATTGCTGTTTAAAGGCAGCATATTTAGGAGCAAGACGTCATGCCAAATCAACATGATTCAATGACTGAAAAAAGAGTGAAGTTCGCTTTATTCATGTCGGCGATACTTCTGACCTTCGTCTGGTTCGTCGGCTGTATAGGCGGCGATCAAGCTAAAGCCGGCCAAACCGACGACGCGACTTTGAATCTCGCTCAGAACGAGACGACGAATGAACTCGAGAGCGCGGAAAATCAAGTTCCCCCAGACGATGCTTCGGCAAATTCATCCGGCCAGGATCAAGCTCAGGAGCAGACCCAAGCTCAGACCCAGGATCAAGCTCAGACCCAGACCCAGACTCAGGATCAAGCTCAGACTCAGACGCAAGGCGATTCGGCGCCTTTTCGAATCGGCATCGTGACGGCGACCGATCACCAAGGCATCGACGTCAATTGGGCCATGCAAAAGATCTTTGAGCGCTACAAGTCGGTGGAGCAAGGCGGCATAATCAAACATGTCACCTATCCGGACAATTTTATGTCTGAACTTGAAAAAACCATGGCCGTCATCGAAGATTTGGCTCAAGACAGCCTAATAAAAGTGATCTATGTAATCGAAGGCGTGCCGGGCACGGCGGAAGCGTTTCTCAACATCCGCAGCAAAAGGCCTGATATTCTCCTTTTGGTCAGCGAGAGTCACGAGGATCCGGGCATAATTTCAGAAGTGGCGGATCTTGTCGTTTCCACCGACTTTGAGGCTAGAGGGTATCTGATTCCTTATGTCGCCAAAACTCTCGGCGCCAAGAGTTTTGTACATGTTTCCTTTCCCCGTCACATGATAGATGAATCCTTCAATCGTCGCCGAACGATCATGGAATTAGCCTGCCAAGACTTAGGACTGCAGTTCGGCTATGAAAACGCTCCTGATCCTACAGCTGACGGAGGCATCGAAGTCGCCCAGAACTTCATTCTTGAGCACATTCCTTTGTGGCTGGAGGAATATGGGCCGGATACGGCTTTCTTTACGACCAACAACGCTCATACGGCGCCCATGATTCGGCAGATCGTCGAACATGGAGGATATTTCGTCGAAGCGGATGAAGCTTCTCCTTTATTTGCTTATCCGGAGGCTTTAGGACTTGAGATTGACGCGGACATCGTGGAATGGAAGGAAATCATCGATTTGATAGAAAAGGTCCTGGTGGATAAAGGGGCTGGGGGCCGACTTGGAACATGGACCTCGTCACTGACGTACAGCCATATATGGAGCATGGTCGAATTCGGCTATTTGGCGGCTTCAGGTCAAAAAGACAAAAGCGACACGAAGGCCTTGCTGGAGTGCTACGAACAGACGGCCCCGGGCGTCAAATGGAACGGCAGCTATTACATCGACCAGAACAATAAAGAATACTCCAACATTTTCCTCATCTATCAAGACACCTACATTTTTGGCCTAGGTTATGTGGAAACGACCAAAGTCGATATCCCCGAAAAGTATAAAAGCGTCTCTTTGGACAGTGAAAGCGATGCTCAGAATTGACGTATTCGCCTTAACCAACGTTGTCGCCATGCGATAAGGGACGAGAACCGACGTATTTTCCGCAACCTCGCCGCCGAACAATAATGGGGACGCCGGTCGACTGGTTTCATTTCAAATAAAGCATCAAACCCGAAACCTTAAAGATTATTTATCAAAAAAGGATAGATAACAGCGCTTATGAGACTTTTAGCTGTTTTGAAAAATGGCTGGAAATTGGTCGGCCTTGTCTTTTCCGCCTTTCTGATAATGACTTTGGCCAGCTACTACTACGTCAGCACTGTGATGAAGAGCCAAATAGATCTGCATAGCCGCAGCGAACTGATGATGTACCAGGCTTCTTTGCGCAACCTTGTTCAGGCTAACGAAGACGCCTTGATGCACTCTAGCGCCGTCATCACGATGAATCTTGAAAACGACGCCTCTTTGGAGGACCAACTTGCAACTTTGCGGAACTTGAACTCGATTTTTAGCGCTCAACAAGACATCAAAAATGTATTTTTAAGCGTTTACGGCTACCTCGACGGCTCATTTCTCGATAATTCAGGCATCATCGCGGGCGCTTTTTTCAATCCGAAAACCGCTCCTTGGTTCAGAGGCGCCCTTCTGACGACCGAAATATACCACACTGAACCATCAATCGACCCGAGAACAGGCAAG
>JAISZP010000226.1 GCA_031269135.1 Deltaproteobacteria bacterium
TTTTTTCATGACTGTCGTTTCGACCTGCTTTTAGTTTTTTTATCGGAACAGTCGCGCCGAATCGTCGGACATATTCCGAGCGATGCGAAAGCATCGCTCATCAATATAAAGCCTTTCAAAAAAGCCTTTCAATTTTGTTTACTATAATAATCCAATCGCAGGTCAATCGTCAAGAGTAAAATTAGACCGATAGGCGCAAAAAATTCGCTCCACGTCGGGATGTAAAACATTGATTAACGATCTATGCGCAACAACCAATCTTTTAGAGTGATTTCAAATATAAACATGCGAAATATTTAGCGAAACATTTTCTCATTTGCCGATTATAGATTTTTTGCAGGTTTAACGTTGAAGAATTTTACTATTTAGAGCTTTTTTTAATTTTTTCAATCATATTTTACGCCGAATATTTTTTTATTGATTTTTTGATGAAGACAATATATTTTTAAGCTATAATTTTCGCGTCGCCGCTAAATCATCTTTTGCCGCCTACGACTTGAACATTGGCGGCGACCTCATCGCGTTTTCGCGGCGGACGCCTTCAAGCATCATCGCTTAAAATCAAATTTTTAAGATTAAAACATAAATGACGCAAAAAAACACTCGAAACCCAATAAAAAACCATTCCGTCTTAATCGTCGGAGGCGCCGGCTACATAGGCTCGGTGTTGACCGGGCTTCTTTTGGAATCCGGCTGCCAAGTCGCTGTTTTTGACGACTTCATCCATGGACCCGAGCCTCTTTTGGCTTTAAAAAAATTTCCGTCAATAGAGATCGTCGAAGGCGACATCAGAGACATCAAGCTTGTCGAGAAGTCGGTAAAAGGGCGCCGGAGCGTGATTCTACTGGCGGCTTTGGTCGGGGAAGCCGCCTGCAACCTAGATCCGCAGCAGACTATGGAAATCAACTATCTCGCTCCTTTAAACCTCTTTGAAGCGGCGAAAATCAACGGCGTCTCGCGCTTCATCTTCACCTCCACCGACTCATGCTACGGCGCCAGAGAAGGCGAAAAACTGACTGAACTATCGCCGCTTAAGCCCTTATCCCTCTATGCGCAGCTCAAAGCTAAGCTCGAAGAGGAGTTTTTGTCTCGTAAGGCGACTGTCGGCTTCACCACCACCATTCTTAGGCTGGCTACTGTTTACGGATTATCCCCACGCATCCGCTTTGATCTGGCGGTCAATCTTTTGGTCAGGGAAGTTGTTTTGAAAGGCCGGGCGACCATCTTCTCAGGCGAGCAGTGGCGTCCCTTGGTCCATGTCAAAGACGTCGCGAATGCCTTCAAAATGGTCTTGGAAGCTCCAGCCGAGCTTGTCGACTCGGAAATATTCAACGTCGGGTCGGATGATCAAAACATCCAGTTCAAAGAGCTGGCTGAACTGCTGCCCACCCTAAGCGAGGAAGCCAAAATAGACATTGTTCCCGCCGACCCGGATCTTAGAGATTATTATGTCGCGTTTGAAAAAATAGAGCGTGTTTTGGGTTTTAAGGCTAAAATAAAGCTCTTGGACGGCATGAAAGAAATAAAACAATCTCTGCTGGCAGGTTTTCCCCCTGACCCATATGACGAAAAGTGGCGCAACACTCCATAAACACGCTCCATAAACAATGCCGCGTAAATGCGCTTATCAACGATGCCGCCCAAGAACGATGCCGCCCAAGCATGACGCTTCTCAAGATTGACGCTGCCCATAATGATGCTTCTAAAGAGCGATAATCTCCATGAATGAAAACAACTTTTCTCCCCAGTCCGTCGACCTCAAAGGGCTTAAACCATTAAAGTCTTTTCTGTCTTTCTCTCCGCCCTTCGTAGATCGATTGGAATTGGATGAACTCAAAGAAGCGCTTTTTTCAGGCTGGCTGACCTCTGGTCCCAGAGCTCAAAGGTTTGAAAAAGAGATCGCTTCCCATCTAGGGATCGATGACGCCCTGGCGCTTTCCTCCTGCACAGCGGCTCTGCACCTGGGGCTGAAGGTCTTGGGCTTATCCGACGGCCAAGCGGTCGTGACGACGCCTCTCACCTTCGTTTCCACCGCTCATGCCGCCGTCTACAATCAAAGTCGACCTTTTCTATGCGACGTCTCCGCCGATACCGGCAATCTGGATCCCGAAAGCGTGGCGAAGTTTTTGGAAAAGGATTGTCGCCGAGACTCCGACGGTCGCCTGAGACACAAACAGACTTCTCTCATCATTTCTTCTTTGCTGCCTGTCCATTACGCCGGTCACAGCGTCGATCTGAAAGCTCTCTGGGAACTCGCCGTCCGCTACCGCCTGACGATGCTCGAAGACGCCGCTCACGCCATAGGGTCGACTCTGGACGGATTGCCTATCGGCAACTATGGTCACCGTCCTCAAGCAGCCCAAGACCTCGCATCTCTAGCCGCTTTTTCTTTTTACGCGACCAAAAACATCACCACCTCGGAAGGAGGTCTTTTAACCTCGACGGATCCGGCTCTTCTTGAGAGGGCCAGAAGGCTTTCAGCCTACGGTTTTTCCGACGCCAGACGCATCTGGGGCCGTTATGCTCCAAAGGGGACTTGGCTCTACGATGTCGAGGAACTGGGATATAAGTGCAACTTCACCGACCTTCAGGCCGCTTTGGGGTTGGCGCAACTGTCTAAGCTCCCTCATTTTCAAGATTTAAGGACCAAAAGAGCCGACATTTGGACCAAAGCCTTAGAGCCTCTTTCGGATCTGGTGGAACTCCCCGTGACCAGAGCCGGGGTCGGCCACTCTTGGCACCTATACCCTCTTCGTCTCAAGACCGAGGCCTTAAACATCGATCGCGACACGTTTTTTGAAGCTCTTAAAGCTTTGAACATCGGGACTAGCGTAATGTTCATACCAATACATTACCATAGTTATTACCAAACCGCTCTCGGCTATAAATATGGAGATTTTCCCATAGCGGAAGATTTTTTCAGAAGAGTCGTAAGTCTTCCCATCGCCCCGGCCCACAACGAAGACGATATCGAAACGGCGGCCGAACTTACGGCCAAGCTGCTGAAACTTTACGCGAAAAAGCGCGGGTCCTAAAGCCGTCAAGCAGCGCTTGCTATACTCAAGTTCTTGGCTTTGTCGCCCGTCGGCTCTCTTGCCGCAGATGCTTCTTAGAAAACCAAGTTCCAAGATTGCCTGTTCCGGCTTGCCCGTTTCAAGATTGCCCGGTTCCAGATTGCTAGCTCCGGCTTGCAGGCTCCAAGATTGCCGGTTCCGGCTTGCAAGCTCTAAACTTAATCTTGACTGCGGAACGAACGGCGGCGACAATGACCGCCGACCTCAGTCGGCGGTCATTGCGCCGATGCCGCCAACGCAAGGCGTCGCCGCAAAAAGTCGCCCCAAGCCGTCATTTCAGAACCATTCTAGCATACTTGCTTGACTTGCGCAGAAAAAACATCATCACTCGCTCAATTGTTGGAGCCAACGACCCTAACGCGTGTATTGCCGCGAGGGATATCGGCGTCAACCAGAGGAAACTTGAGCGTAAGTGGATTCAAAATAAAGATATGGCGCAAGCATTCGCGATCGTCAGCCGCCTAATGATCTTTCAAAGAGCTCGCTTGCCTAAGTTTTAATTCAACTCAAAAAGGTCGTCGGCCTACAGCTGGTTCTTTAGGTCTTTTCTCAGAATTCAAAAAATGATATAACAAGATCCAAGGATCTTCAGCGATCGTTTATTCCAGCGAGTTCCATAGATTTTTATCGTCATAGCTTATAAAAGATTCGATTCCAAATGAATGCGCATCTCACATGGACGGCTCCGCATTCAGCGGCGCTCCTCAAAGGCGGTGCCTTATTTCCGACGATTACCATCAATATTACATCATAGGCGACCGCCACGTCGGCGATTACGAAGGCATGTATCAAAACTGCGCCGACCCTTGGCGCATCGAGGAGCTGGGCTTTAGACTGGACATGAAGGCCGCGCTTGTTCTTCTGCAAGAGTATCCAAAGGCGGCAAAGGCCCTCGACGCCGGCGCCGGGGCCGGGTATTTCACTCAAAAAGTCATTGAACTCTTGCTTGAAAGCAACACCAGCCTTCATTTCACCGTCTCCGACATTTCGCCCAAAGCGCTTGAACTTGCCGAAGAAAGACTCTCTAATCGTTTCGCTTCCCATTCCGACGTCGCCATCGACTTCGTGCCCTTTGATCTGAGGAACATCGACGGCGAAATATGCCCCTTCGCCGACGACACTTTCGATCTGATCATAGTCGCTCAAACCCTTTGGGGTTTGATCGAAAACATCCATGGCCTTTTTCCGGGTCTGGCCAGAAAGCTCAAATGCGGAGGTCGGCTTTTAATGAGTCAACACTTTCTCCCCCCAAAAGAGCAAAAATACGCGGCCGACATCGTCAGTCGCCCGCAAGACCTCTTGAAACTTGCCGACCAATCCGGCTTTAAGCTCCTACACACTATGGAGACGGACCGATCCGTCAACCATCACCTGGCCGCCCTATGGTCATGGAACTAACGGCAACATGTCGCTGGTGCGGCCGAGGTCCGATCAAAGCCGAGTTTTCCTTTGCTCCCCCGGCTCCTGTCCCCTATCTGGAGCAAGACTTGTTTCATCTCAACAGTTGCGAAAACTGCGGGGCCTGGCAAGTGAATCCCTACCCATCCCCCAAAGCCGCCAAACGATTTTTCGAAAGCGCGGAGCGCTGGTTGCTGGCGAGAGATCCGGATAACCGCCATGTAAACCCGATCATGCGCTCCGAATCGCGCCGAGCCGAATACCTTCAGTACGCCTACGCCATCAAACCCCTTCTGCCGGAAAATGGGGCCATCTTGGATGTGGGCGCCGGCACCGGGCTTATGCTTTCTCTGATAGACACTCACCACCGCAGGATTGCCGTCGAGCCGAACAAAATAGCCGCCCAGGCTGCGACCGACAGAGGGGTTACTGTTATTAGAGAGTGGGCCGAAGATCTGCCGCCGCCGAAAGTGCCCTTAGCCGCCATGATTTTAAATCAGGCCTTGGATCATCTCCCAAGACCGGATCTCTTTCTCTTTCGAGCCCAAACTTGGCTCGCTCCAGGAGGATTGTTGCTGTTGGGCGGGCTTATCAATCCCCGCTGCTTAGGGGCCAGGATTTATGGACCGGCTTTTCGGCTCTTTCATCCCTATCACCAGGTTTACCCGACTCCGGCCTCGGTGGAACGCGTTTTGAAGCCCATGGGTTTCGAGCTGGTCGCTTCTTGGAGGCCTTACTTTCAGACCCCATACGGGTCGGTGTTCAAGTTTTGCTCCGCCATCGGTTCCATGGGCAAAACACTTATTAAGCCCTCTCCTGGGCGCCTCTCGCCGCCTTTTCCCGGCAACACCGTCAGTTACCTGGCCAGAAAAACCGTTCTCTACAAGACCATAAAAGTTCCTGAAGCCTCCCCGAGCTCCATTCCGTGCTGAAAGCATCGCCTTTAAATCTTAGCTTCTCATCATCGCCTCGTAATCATTCGCTTCTTGAGCGCCGCCTTTTAATCATCGCATCTTGATCATCAGCCTCTCGCTGATTGCATCTATGCCTCGCGCCGGTGAAATTCAGCTCAGACGCGCCGAATCGCGGCGGAAAAGGCTTGAACTTGCGCCAAATCAATCATTTTCGACTTTCTGCTCATCAACTTAAAAAACCATACCTGAAAACCAGAACTAAAAAATCCATGCCTTAAAAAACCATGCCGAAACAACTTGGCTTTCATAAATTTTTCCCGTCATTTCAACGCTTCATCATTTTTCATCAGCAACTAATCAGGAGCAAGCATGACCGTCAAATTCCTCAATCAAGCCGGATTATACACAAGCGAAAAAATAGCCTCCGATAAAGACCATTACATCTGTTGCGGCTGCGTGTTCAATCCGCCTAAAGAGCAAAGCTTGATCGATTTTTATGCCGGCCTGGCGAAAG
>JAISZP010000323.1 GCA_031269135.1 Deltaproteobacteria bacterium
GCCCACTTTTTGCCATTACTAAGTATTCATTTAAAAAAGACTCTTCTTCTTGTGCCGTCATCAAAAAGTTTCTTGAACCACCCCACTGGTTGGTTGATTGAAAATCAGGATTCCTGATTCTAGCTAGGGCGTTAAACACAGTACGTTCAGTTATTCCCAGCAAAGTAGCCAATTCACCTGCCGTGTAGCGATTATCCGACAGTATAGTGCCTATAATACCTCGCCTGTAGTCTCGTATTTCAGTGGAATTATTGACTAAATCAAATGCCCTTTTCAGTTCTTCATCGGTTAATTTGATTTCTTTTGTCATGGGTCACCTCCATAACAATATTATACATCACTGAAATCTTGAATGCAACTTAGAATTAAGACGATTTGATTGTTCTTGCCGAAATTGGAAGGCTGTCTTTCCGCAAGAGAAAAAAGCCGCGCCGACCGCTCAAGGCTCATCTTCAGCAGATCCTGAGCCTGTTTTCGGCCCGGAACCTGCTTCCGGCCCGGGAGTTTGCCGTTCGGAATCGCTTTGTTGTTTGGAAGCGCCGCGCACCTCCGATGCCTCAGCTTGCTCCGGCGAGAGTGAGCTTTCCGGGTGAATGGGCTTTCCTGTCTTACGATCAAACTTCGGCGCCGAAGGTTTTTTGGATTTTTTCCAAAATTTCTCTTTTGAAAAACAATTCCAGCCCCAATGCAGCCAGCGGATGATTGAAATGGCCAGCCACAAAGCCCAGGCGAGCATAATGTATTGGTAAATCTTGTTGGGAATCGTCAAAGCCCAAGCATGCGGCCAAGGAGAATCGCTTGGCGCCAGATCGACGAACCATTTTAAAGACAGATCATACGAGCCGTTGCCGGTGATGCGCATGGAAGGCGCCGAAAGCAAGGCATGGTGAAGACCGAAGTAGATGAGAACCAAGGCGATGAAGGTCAATAAAAGCAGGCCTATTTGAGAGAGGTTGAACAGCGTGGCGTTGGCGATAGGTTTGGTTTTTCCTCTGAGTCCCAGCAGTAAAAGCCAAGCGGCGACGAGGAAGGCCCCGATAAGGCTTAGCTGGGACAGCCCTATGAAGAGCAGAAACCAAGATATCGGACCCAGCAGCGTCAATCTCAGGCGAGATAAGACTATGGAAAGCAGCAAAAGAGCGCCTGAAAATGACCAGAACAGCACGGCCGGTCCCATGACAGGACCGCCGACCAAAAGCGTCCAGCGATCTTGCGGAACCGTGATGGTGTAATGAATATTGGAGCTCTTGACTCCCAAATTTATGGGCGGAGTGGTGGTTATGGAGGCAAGAGGGGTAGGGTCCAACCAAGTCACATCTATGCGATGCTCGCCGGGGTTGACGGGCAGAGTCACCGTAGGACCCTGAGTCTCGGTGGATCTCGAGCTTGAGCCGGTCGGCAGGTTTTGACCGTCCATGAATAGATCCAAGACCTCTCCCCCTATCGGCAGCGGAAAAGAGAATGGTCCGCCTTGACTGGTGCGCAGAGAAAAGGATAATTTATGCTCTCGATTTTCCTGGCCTAAAGTTGTTTCCAACTTGGCTTCGTCGATTACCGTATAGACGCCCTCGATAGGCTCAGGCCTAGAGACCGCGACGGTTAAGCTCTCTCCGGCCCAAGGCCGCCATTTAGGGTTCCAAGAGCCTTGCGGGGAGAAATTGTAGATGGGGGTCAAGCCTTGGATTTCCAGTCTCCAAATGGCGGAGGCGTTTATGGACCAGCTCTCGGAGTAAGGACCGTCGTGAGCCGTCAGGGTCAATGGGCGCTCCAGATCTTGCTTTAAGTCCGAAGACCAGACGATTGACTGTTTCGCCGGGGAGAAATTTAAAATCACCTCTCCGTTTTTAGAGTCCAGATCGGAGCTGGTGGGGGTTTCTCCCGGCAGAAGCGGGAGAGAAAAACTCACCGGAGAAGTCATCGGATTTTGAGGAACGACTATGGTGGCGACCGTCCACTGAACTCCCAGAGAGATGACCCGTTCCACTGAAAAGAAGCTCTCTAAAGGCTGGTCGGCCTGGGCCAAATCGTTTTGATGGGCCAAGTCGTTTTGAGAAGCTTGATCAGTTTGAGCTTGATCCGTTTGAGATTGATCCGTTTGAACTTGCCCGTCTTTGTCGGATTGAGGTTCCTCAGACGCTGAAGCGTCATCTGAAGACTCGCCGTTCGCCCCTGAGGCCGGAGAAGTCGGCGGCTGCGAGATTGCGACGTAGATGGCCCGAGACGACGGATACCCGTCAGGATCCACTCCGTTTAATCTCCAGTCCACAAAGTCCGAAAGGATCACTCTGTTGGGAGATCTCTGGGGAAAGCTCAGCTGAAAACCATCGACCTTAGCCAGCCTTCCTTCAAAAAGCACCGTGTGAAATCCCGGCGGCGCCAACACTATTCTGAGGCCGTCCTCGACAGCCAGGATCGGGAGATCTTCTCCGGTCTCCAAGGCGGCTTTAGTCGGCTGAAAGATGGAGCGGTCTATGAACGGAAGAGGCACTATAGCCTCTTGCTCTGCATGAACGGTGAGTTTTAAGGCGAGCCCATCGCCGTCTGCAGGCGAGAGCGCCAATTGCGAAATAGCCGGCGGCGGCGCCGTTCGACTCGTCAGCAGCCGCTTTTCTAGCTCCTTGAGCATCGATTCCGAAGGAAAGCTTGTGCTCTGAGCCATGGCGGAGACGCTTGAGAGCGACAGAACAGCGAGTCCGACAATGACCGGCAAAATTTTCGAGAGCCTGCCGGTAAAATTGAAAGCGTTCCTAGCCGATGCCACCACTAAAACGAACCAGGTCATTAAAATTAGGCGAACGACGCATAAAAAGCTCGACAGGCGCGGTCCGATATAGAAAAGGGAAATCGTCTGATCCCTTGAAATCTGTTCGTTGAAATCAAGATAAATCGTCTTCCATGACCACTTCGGCCTGGCCAAAGTATTCTGAGCCTGGGCCGACTCGGCGACGTCCAGCTCTATGCCCTTGACGAACAGCGAACTCCTGGACGAGGGAAGCGCTTTGGGCGCATTTGACTCTCTGGAAAAATCGGCTTGAAACCCCTCTTGCATCTCGTAGCTCGGTTCCGGGACATATTGATGTTGCGCTTGTTGATCGTAGTCGTCGGCTGCAGAGCCGACGTAATAGATCGGTTGGGGCGAGTAATTGAAGATATTAAAACTCATGAATGACGTCGGAGCGAGATCCTCCAACTGCGGGTAGATGGCGATTCTGGCTTGATAGATGAGAAAGCTCACTGAAAATAAAACCAACAAAATCACTGAGACGAGCCGCCATATTCTGGCGACGAACCTTGCTTTGCCTGCGGGAGGCAGCGCGCCGAGCAAGGCGGTCGCGCCTAAGACGCTCAAAAAGACTAGACGCGGGGCCATAAATTCATGATAAGACAGCGCCATCGTCAGAGCCGCCAAAATTGCCCAGCGTTTCCCGAAAATCTTCATGACGGTCAGAATGATGGCCAGCACTACGAACATGTCCAGAGTGGTCCATTTGTCCCACCAGGTGCCCGGGTATCTGGAGTCGAACAAGGAAGACGACGCCCCGCTCAAGTGAATCAAGTGATAGCCCGCAGGCAGATACAGGCTTTGAGAAGCGCTGTTCAAATTGTGATCCCAGCCGCTGGCGGGGTATCGTCCGTCAAAATCCTCTATGCGCAGATCGGCCGTGAGGTTGAGGGCGCCTTGCCGCAGCTGCAGACCCGGAGCTTTTTCTCCTTTGGAATTGACCTGCCAGGTGATCACCTGCGGCGAGCCGTTTTGGCTTGCCTGACCTAAAGCGAAAGGCTCGTCGATGGTCAGATGCCATTGCCGCCGCAAGGAGCCGGTGAGGTGATCGCGGCAGGTGAAGCCTTTGCCGCTGAAATCCAACCAACACTGCCTTCTGAGAGAGAGTTGATCGGGGCCGGGTTCAGGGTCGCCTCGCCTGAGGGTGGTGAAGGTCAAACTATCCCCGGCTTCAAGGGCATATATGGGAAGGTTGCGGTAGTCGACGTTATAGGACTGGACGTCGAGATTGGTCTTAGGCCTGAAATCCCAGGTGAAATCGACCTGGGAAGGATCCACCTGAGGCGCTCCGGCAATCTCGACCTGCCGAAGGTGCGGCATCTGGACGAAGGCCCATTTTTCCGGCCCGTAAAGATCGCCGACCGGTCCTAAGTCTTCAAGCTGTCCCTTGGCTCTGGACTCGATGAAAAGCTCGTGGACGCCGCTTTGGACCTGCACCCTGAGTCCCTCGGCCGTCAATCTGGCAGGCAGGCTCGAACTTAAATAAGTCGGGACGGTTTCCGGCAGCATCAGCCCTTTTATCAGCTCTTCTCTGGTGGAGCCGCTTGAAGTGAGTTTGAGCCTGGTCACGACGGCGATAGGCTGAGAATCTATCACGAGTCTGTCGATTTGGATCTTGAGAAAGTCGCCGGGGACGGTTTCGGTGGTCCGCGTTTCGATTTCTTCGTCGGTCGGCGGCTTGGTTCGGCCTTGCAGCCAAAGACTCGCGGTCAAGTTCGCGTAATCCTCGTCGATGATGGGAAAACTTTGCCGCTGATTATTCAAATATATCTCCAGTATCGGACCTAAAGGCAGAGTCAAGCTCTGAGGAGGGTTGGACCAGTTCCAGTTGCCCTTTATCACGTATTGTCCAGGCTCTAAAACGACCTCAGGCCGCTGTTGACCCACGACCAATAAACGCTCGAAAGCCCCGCCGTTTCGAGAGCCTACGACTTCCACCGGCCAGGCCTGGGGCTGTCCGGGCAAGGCGACCGCTTTTTTGGCTCTTACCTCCCATTTGCCTTCAAAGCTCCCGCCGCCAGGATAGCTCTCGACGGTCAGCCTCAAAGGCCAGACGCAGCTGAAATCTTTGCTTTGCTCGATCTTTGGGCACAACTTGTCTTCGTTTCCGTATAAAACCCAAGGAACCCAAGGGGCAAGTTCGCTGGGAGCTCCGGTTTCCTCTAAAGCGACCCCGTGAGACATTGGAACGCAAAGAGCCATTGGAAGGAAAAAAGCCGCTAGAACGGCGAAGACAAAAAAGTACCGATTGCATCTCATAGAGCACCTAAAAAGAGGATTTTCCTACATAACGTGGAAAAAGTCGCAAACTTGGAACCTGCGGGAGAGATCTTTAATAAATATACTATAGCTGGTTTTCATTCATTTAACTAGATGCCGAGATGCCGCTAAAATCAAACAAGAGAGAGAAGATGAGAGCTGGAAGACGAAAAATCGGCGGCCTGGTCTCGTCGATTTGCCTGGTCTCGTCGATTTGATCGAGCGGCAAGATCTTGCGTGATGTTGCAGGATCCTAATGGATTCAACAGGATCCTGCGGGATATTGCAGGATCATGATGGATATTGCAGGATCCTACGGGATCTTATATTGATGGAAAAGATTTTAAAACCTACCGTCAGCTTATCTTAAACAAAGAGTTTTAAACGTTCAACGCCTTAAAGCATGCCTGTCGATCATCGGCTAGACGAGCTAAGAGCGTTTATATCGCTTAAAGGCGTCAATATCGCTTAAAGATCTTAATAAAGCCGGTGGAGACCTCGCAAATCCGGTCCCAGTCCAAAAACCCCGACGCCTCAGCCGATCCCCCGGACCTAACCGGAACCCTAATCTTCAAACGTCGAAACAGGCCCCGAAGACAGAGCAAATGTGCTATCATTAGTCGTTTGAAATTATATGGGACTCGATCGATCATTTTAAAGCGTTTATAAGGCATTTGAAAAATCGGTTCCAAAAAAGCGAATCCGCTAAAGAGTCCTCTGCAATAGTTTATCGGTGACGGTTCAGCGGAAACAGTTCGCCGACAAGAGTTCGCCTGCAAGAGTTCACCGACGAGAGTTTAATCTACGAAAGCTTAATCGGCGAATATTCGACCTGTAAAGATTTGACCTATCAACCTAAAGTTTTTAACATCATCGACATACAATTTACCCTCGGCGCCTATAATCCGCTTGAGTCGATTTCCGAACATAAGTCGATTCTCGCAATCTCTCGCCTAACGAGGCTGACCGCGTGCTGACCTACCGAAAAGGGCCGCTGAGCGATCCTTTCAATTATATATATTCGTCCAAGGGCTGGCTGACGG
>JAISZP010000326.1 GCA_031269135.1 Deltaproteobacteria bacterium
CCCTCGCGGTCGTCCGCTATTGCAAGCCCTTTGGAACTTCAAGAGGTTAGGACCGACAAGCTCTCCGAGGTCGGCGATAAGCTATTTGCCGCCTAACGGACGCTTACCGCTTTGCTTGGTCGAGTTTCTCCAATCTATTTTTCCTAATCGACTTTCCCCAAACAACTTTCCTCAGACAACTTTTCCCATACGACTTTTCCCAGACGAATTTCTTCAGTCAGCTTTTTCCAGAAAAAGCTAAAAACTTTCTGAGCTTTTACGAGTCCAACATCGGCAAAGCGGGAGTTAAGATTAAACTCAAAAATAATTCACAGCGAATACGGCCAGCCTCGGCCAAACGAGCAGGCCGGAAAGATGCAATGACGACAGCAAAGACATAGCCCTCCGTGCCCTAGGTGCCGGATCTCTTGCCTGGTCACCCGTAAACCGACGGCGACCCTGGGCAAGATTATGTCAAAGATGGTCCTTTTGCCGAACATCACACACCCAGGCAAGCCCACTACCGGCACATGCCCGTGGTAGGCCATCAAAAACATGGCCCCGGGAAGAGCCGGAGCCCCATAGGTTATCACCTCAGCCCCGGACGCCTTGATGGCCCCTGGAGTCAAATCATCCGGGTCGACGCTCATCCCGCCGGTGCAGACTATAAACTCCACCCCTTTTTCGAGAAAAGAGCGAATAGCCTCACTGATCATATCAATTTTATCATCGCAAATCGTCGTTACGACTGTCTTTATCCCAACCTCAAGGAGTTTTTTTTCAACAACTCCAGTGAACTCGTCCTTTATCCTACCGTGGTAGATCTCGCTGCCGGTGGCTATTATTCCCGCCTTAAGCCGCAGGAATGGTTTGATCGCCATTAACGGGCGTCCGGATAAACGCAGCTTGAACTGATCGATAATCCCTTGATGGATAAGAAGCGGAATTATCTTAAAAGCCGCAACCTCATCCCCCGACTTTACCTGCGTTCCGCTTACCCTTGTCGCTATACTTATTTCATCAAAATCATTAACAGCTTCCAATCTGGCGAGATCCGCCAAAAAAAGTCCGTCCGCGCCTGCGCTCAGCGACACCTTACCCTCTTTAGCCTCGGTGGCCACAAAACCTTCGGTCACGGCTATATCTTTCAAAGCCTTAGCCGCATCATTTTCATGGACCATATTCTGACCCAATTCCAAGACGAAGAGGTTCAATTTCCCCATGGAAAGCAGTATATCCACGTCTTGCGGCTGGACCACATGACCTTTGCGGAAGATTGTTTCTTTACCCTCACCTATGACGATGCGTGTTAAATCATGGCATAAAATCGTGCCGACCGCATCTTGCGTCCTAACAGTTTTCATTTTAGACCTATAATAATTTAATTTTAAAGCTTATAAACAGTAAAAAGACATAAAATGTTCTTAATATGTTTTAGCACTGACATGAATTTATAGCACTGTTGATATGCCATAAAATTCGCCGAAAAAAAATGGGAGTTAGCGACCTTTCAAGGCTCGCTTGTTTCGCTGACCGTCACAGCGGAAATAATATTTTAGCGGAAATTTGAGGCTACCACAAAACAGCCTTAATTGGCTATATTTTTTTATCGCGAAAATTTCATTGATCGACTTTTTTGCGGCCTAAAGAACGAGCCTTTGGTCGCGGCTTTTAGCCGCATTTTGAGCTGCGCATCGACCGGCGAACGGCGCCGGAGATATTGCATCGAACCTTGATTGTCGCGCTTCTAAAAGCCTTCCATTTCAAAGTCGCCTCCGAAGTCTCAGGGTTCAGGCTAGATTCTTGGGTTTCAGCCGACAGCCGTACATCGTAAACTTTTATAAAAAAAAATCGGGGCGACCATAAAGCCGCCCCGACGCGAATTTAAAAGATTGTTTCTTTCAGCGAATGGAACGTATGACCTCAGCTAGATAATCGACCTCTTGCGGAGTATTGTAGAAAGCCAGAGAGGGTCTAACGGTTCCTTCAAGACCGAAACGTCTGAGGATAGGTTGAGCGCAGTGGTGCCCCGCCCGAACCGCTATGCCTGCTTGACTTAGCCGCTCGCCTACCTCCGCGATTGAATGGTTTTCTAAGACGAAGGAGATTACCGAGGCCTTTTGAGAGGCTGTCCCGATGATTCTTAGGCCCTCGATGGCTGATAATTTATTAGTGGCGTAGTTCAAGAGGGCTTCTTCGTAGGCGGCTATGTTGGGGAGTCCTAAACGGCTCACATAGTCCAATGCCGCCCCTAACCCCACAGCCCCGCTGATATCGGCCGTCCCAGCCTCAAACTTGGCCGGACTTTCTCGGTAGACGGTCCTTTCAAAAGTCACGTCTGAGATCATATTGCCGCCGCTTTGATAGGGCTGAGCCTGCTGAAGAGCGCTTTGAGTCCCGTAAAGAGCGCCGATTCCGGTGGGACCGTAGATTTTATGGCCTGAGAAAGCGAAAAAATCGACGCCGAGAGAAGTCACGTTTAAGGGAATATGCGAAATCGACTGCGCCCCGTCTACGCCGA
>JAISZP010000355.1 GCA_031269135.1 Deltaproteobacteria bacterium
AGCTTGACGCTAGAGGTTTCCGAAAGAGCGTGAATTCCTCGCGATAGTCCAGCGCTCCTTCAAAGACGTTGCCTCCAGCAACCATATAATGAGCGGCTGTTTTGAAGAGACTTGAGTTCTCAAAACAAGCATCTAGAGCATTGGCGACGCCAAGCGAATTCATGATATGTTCAACCAAGAACTCTGCTCCGAAAGAACGGTTCGAGTCATGAGTCGGAAGAATCTCAAGCTCTCCTTGACTATGTTCGTAGTATTCCCAGTATTTGGCGTTTGGAATGAGTTTGTTGGTCTCTAAATCCAGTTTGCCTATGTTTACCCTTTCGCTGGCGGGTTGCCCTTTCTCGTTTCGATACGAACGTAAGACTTTGTAAACGGCGGGGTATGGTCCTGATCGGCGAACAACAACCCCGCTTGACGGGACTGGCGCTTTGAACCTTCACATTAAGAGTCATAAAGGCCTCCTTGCTTATATGCGTCATTTCGGCGCAGACAAACTGGTTGGAAAGTCAAGCTATTTCGAGATCAATAATTACTATATTTCACCTAGGTTTTCTAGCGGCCATTCATGTATGCGCCAAAAACTAAACTAAATTATAGGTTGCAGCAAAATGACCTCTTCCGTGTTATAATGTCTTTATAACAGCCGCGCTTTGACGCTATTTTCTTGTCGAGCGGAGCCGACGCTCTTAGCCGAAACGACAGTCATCTTTGGACGAAAAGGCGCGACTCGTTCAGATCCCGAATATAGGTAACCGACAAGACATATGTATAAAAAATCAAAAATAGCATTTATCATTTTTTTTCTGGTTTGTCTTTCAGCTTGCGTTTTCAATGGGCCGGCAGCTTCAACCACAGTATCTCAAGCGCCTGCTTCCGCAGTTGAAGCGCAAAATCTGGTCGACCAAAAATGTTCCGTGAGGCTAATGGCGGTAGGCGACATACTTATTCATACCACGGTTAGGGAAGCAGCTAGCCAAGAGGGAGGCGCTTTCGACTTTTCTCCATTTTTTGAATATGTCGATCCAATTCTATCTCAGGGCGACTTGGTGTTCGGCAACCTTGAAAACCCGGTGGCGGGAGCTGACCGGGGTTTCTCGGGTTATCCCGCGTTCAACGCCCCCGATGAGCTTGTGGATTCTTTAAAAAAATCAGGGTTCACCACTCTTTCCGTCGCCAACAACCACTCCCTCGACCGAGGTTGGAAGGGACTTGCCTCTACCTTAGAGATCTTAAGCCGCTATTCTCTAGATTACTCCGGCGCTTACCTATCGGAAGACGACAAGGCCCAGCGGCTTTATTCCATCTATAACGGAGTCGGCATTGCGGTTTTAGCTTATACTTACGGCTTAAACGGACCAGTTAAGCCACCAATCGACGATCCATATAGGCTGCAGTTCATCGATGCCGAACAAATTTTTCAAGATATCGCTTTCGCCAGGGATAACGGGGCTGATTTCGTCATCGTCAGCTTACATTATGGCGATGAATATAAACGTCTGCCGAATGCCGCTCAGAAGAAATTGGTGAATGCCTTGTTTCAAGGCGCGCCGGATACGCAAAACACCAGAGCTGATTTGATCCTTGGTCACCATCCCCATGTGGTGGAACCGTTTGCGGCGTTAAAAGACGGTCTTGTTTTGCAACCGCTAAGTATCGATAATCTTGAAGTATCAGCAGAGCAGGCGGTGATGTTCAGTTTAGGCAATTTTTTAAGCGGTCAAACGAAAGCCTATACCCACCTGGGGCTTATATTCGACTGCCTTTTGACCGTGCATCCCGACGGGGAAAAGACTATAAGCGATGTTAGGCTTATACCGACATATTGCTACTCAAGCTATCGTGAGGGAAAAAGATATATCAGAGTTTTGCCGCTCGCCTTAGCTGTGGAAGATCCCCAAAAATTCGGTTTAACGGAATCTGAACACAGCGCCATGACGACCCAGCTGGAGGAGCTTTCCAATCATTTAACATCAATGGGTCAGGAACAACTATTAGCGGGCAAATAGGCAGCCGGCAAGATAAAGGCAACAAAAATAAAGCTAACAAAGATAAAGCTAACAAAGATAAAGGCGACAAAGACAAAGGCAACGAAGATAGAGGTAACCAAGATTAAGCTGACGAGCGAGATGCCGGTAACGAAAATAAAGGGAAACGACCAAGATTGATTTGGATTTCACTTACAGAATTGTTTTACGATAAAGGCGGCATTTTGCTTTGGAGAGATATTTTTCCTCGCCTAGCCGCTAACCCCAGGCTTTCAACATATAAAACAACATATTGTCTATAAATATTCTTTTATATGTGTATTTATAGTTTTATATAGATTAAATGTATAAAAAGTCAAAAATAGCATTTATTATTTTTTTTCTGGTTTGTCTTTCGGCTTGCGTTCCCCAAAAGCCGACAGTTTCGACGCCGGCAGCTTCGACGACAACGGCTTCAACCACAGCATCTCAAGCGCCTACTTCCGCAGTTGAACCGCAAGCTTTAAATCAGAACACTTATTTGGCTTATGGTTTTTCGCCCCAAACAGGCGATGAAATGACCTTTACGGTCGCTTACGACCAAGCCGACGGCAGTTCTGTTTTCGAGGGTCAACAGTGCCGCGCCTATGAACAAGCTTCCGAGTCAGGTTTAGGAAATTGCTCTGGAGCGGGAGAGATTAAAATAAGCTGCATCGACGGTCGACGGATTACCGTAAAAACAGTCAAGCAAAGCTGCGCCGCCGGTTACGGTCAAGGCTTGGATCAGTATGGCCACAGAGTGATACTTGTTTTCGGGGGAAATAATTTACAACACTTGAAAAAGCTGGCGGTAAGTCTTGCTTCCAATGATTCCGCCCAGTCCGGCAGCGCGCGCGAGCGAACAATTCCCGCCGCTCCTGCGGCAGTCGCAACCCAGCCGCCGCCGACTACCCAGCCCGCCTACCTTGCTTATGCGTTATTTCTTAATAATAGACAAGGGATATTTTTTACGGTTACCGAAGATGCTCAGAGAAAGCAGCTTTTTTTTAGTCAACTCGCTAATGGCAGTCATCCTCAAGGCGGCTTGAACTGCCGAGCTCTCCCAACCCAAAACAAGCCTGGCGGCGCTGACTGCGCGGGCGCCGGCGGAAACATGTTCTTTGAATGCGCGAACGGTTTTCAATTTAGTTTAAAATATTCCATGGAAGACTGCTCTACCGGATACTCCTACGGGACCGATCGGTACGGCGCTCCGCTAGTTCTAGTCTTTGGAAGGTTGGAACCGGCCAATCTTAAGCAAAACGCTCTGGAATTCGCCGGATATGCGGAGCAAAACTCGCCCAAACAAAGTGTGGCCGCTAATTCCGTAGCCACTGGTTCTGGGTTTTTTGTTTCCAGAGGCGGTCTTATGGTCACCAATTTTCACGTAATTAATGGGGCGGCTAGAATTGGCGTAGTGAACCCTCAAAGTTCCAAATTAGTCCCGGCTAGCGTGGTTTATGTCGACCAACAAAATGATTTGGCTATACTTAGCATAAGCGCCGACGCCTTGCCGATACCCCTGGCCCAGTCGTTTAATCTCAAGCGCGGCGATGAGGTCATGACTCTGGGCTATCCAAGTCCGGAACTGCAGGGTTCTGAGCAGAAGGCCACTTTTGGCCGAGTTAACGCCCTGACGGGAGTCAAAGACGATATTCGCCTGGTTCAAATCGATGTTCCCGTCCAGCCGGGAAATTCTGGAGGTCCAGTTTTGTCGACCAACGGAGAAGTGGTCGGGGTGGTCGCCTCTACCCTCAAAGGGGGTTTTCAAAACGTCAATTATGCTGTTAAGATAGACTATCTTTGGCCGCTGTTGGTGCGAAGCGGGGTGAACCTCGCCGCGCCCTCTCAAAACGGACCGATGACTTTTTCTCAAATTGCCGAGACGTTCCATGATTCGGTCGCGCTGATAGTCGCCTATAAATAGATTCCCCTTTTAGATTCCCCTTCGCCGGACAGTCCATATCGCGTCCTTTCGGCGAAGGCGCCATTAAAGGAAAGATCCTTAATCTCATGAGAATTTACAACACGATGACGCACAGTTTGACGGACTTCGTTCCCATAAAAGAGGGCCATCTTGGTCTTTA
>JAISZP010000051.1 GCA_031269135.1 Deltaproteobacteria bacterium
AATCGAGTCGCCGCCTGCGCCCCAATTGGTGATACGCTTCATTTAAAATTAAAAACAAACATTCGTTTGCATTTCGTTCAGAAAGGTTCTTGATTTTTGAAAGTCCATGATTTCTGGAAACTCCTGATTTTTGAAAGCTCATTACTAATTTTTCAGCGCTATTATCAATATTGTCAAATATAAGTTCAATAACACGTGACTGAAGATGCATTCAATATTGATGATACTGAAATTATAGGTAAAAATTGAACGAATTAAGCAAATAAACTCATTTTCTGAATATCAGTAAAATAGTAGCCACAAAATTATTTTATATTTGCGCTTTATCCAGCTTTTAACCGACTAAACAGGCAAAATACAGATAATATATAGAATATACATATAATTATTAGATTTATTGAAAGAAATGTCTTGATTTTTGTTGTGTTTACAATTTAACGCTGGGAGCGTTCAATGTTTGTACGTAAAAAATTTTTCTTTGTTTTTTCCGGCAGTTAGCTCAAGTAAGCAAAAAATTTGGTCGAATGCAAAAATGCAATTAAAAAAAGGCTTGACTGAAAATTGTAAATAATGTATCTTTGATAATTATAAAAATAAGAATTTTAAGAGGCCTTGCCGTTTTCGGAGTTTGAAGAGATCCATATTAGGTCGAGTCTGAGCGCTATGCATTGTTTTAGCTATCTATGACCTAACACTTCTCACATGTGCAAAAGAAGAGCATATCGGCAGGCTTTCTTTAAAATGAACGCCAAACCTAAACGTCGCTGGTTTTCAACGAGTAGGTCTCGCAATCTGTATTTTATGGTTTAAGCATGGGTTAAGCTTAGATTAGTCGCCAGTTTTTAATCAAAATTGATCGACGCAGTTTAATGATGCCGAAAAGCCTTCAATGCCGCAGAAAAGCCTTGATTGTCATGTTATTGACGGCAGACCCTATTTGAAAGTTTTTGTCTGCCATGACTGTATGGGAATTAGGGCGCTTTGATTAGATAGTGATTGATGACGGATTTGCCGAAAATAACGTAAGACTCGTTTAATCTAAAGAAATATAGAAAAGATTATTGATTGCCGTTGATACGCTGCATTGCCCTTTACGTTTTGCGCAAAATTCAGTAGTCGGCATACGTGAAACGATAGATTAAGCCTTTTATCAGACCATGCAGCGATAAATTTCACCGTTTATTTCGATTTTTTCCATAGCTTGCCACTTTTAAACCGGCGTCTTTAAAAAATGCGGACAAGTCGGCCGCTTGAAATATGTCCTAAAATCGTCAGCAAAACTTGGAAATCCTGGATCTGAATTCGGCGGCGCCGCAGCCGCAATCTGGATTTCCGTTCGCCGACCGACGACTTCAACCCTGATGCGTTGCTCCGGCAGCTCATCAACTCTTAAAACCCCTCTAACAGGATGTGAGGAGATAATGTTCAGAATACTCGTTCTTAATCTCGGGGGCACCTCATCCAAGGTCGCCATTTATGAAGACCTTAAAGAAATCGCCGACTTCACTCTGCGTCACACTCCCGAAGATATGAAAAAATATCCTCTGGTCAAAGATCAGGTTCCTTACAGAAAAAAGATGATCGAAGACTGGTTGGCCACCTATTCTTTGACGATAAATGATTTCGACGCCGTAGCCGCCCGCGGGGCGAGCATCCCGGAAGCTTACATGAGCGGAACTTATCTGGTGGACGGCTATTACAAGGACCTTCTTTTTAAGGTTCATAAACCGGAAGATCCCTTCGTCCACGGGATTCGCATGATAACTCCCTTAGCTGTGGAGATGATGGGCGATAAAAAAATCCCGATTTACGTCACCGATCCGCCTTCCGTCCGCGAACAACTCCCTGTGGCCCGCATTTGCGGCGTGAAGGGTTTTGAGCGCATGGCTCAAGGACACGTCTTGAATCAAAAGGCCGTCGGTCGCTTTCACGCCGAAAAACTCGGAAAAGACTACAACAAGTGCCGTTTCGCCATAGCGCACTTAGGCGGCGGGGTTTCCGTGGCCGCTCATGAAAACGGCAAACTCATCGATATAAACGACGCCGGCGACGGACATGGCCCATTTTCGCCGGATAGGGCCGGAACCGTCTCGTCCGGACACATGCTCAAGATGTTTTATGTCGAAAAACTGCCTTATGAAGTGGTCTATAAAAGGATCCGCGGCAACGCCGGAGTCAAGGGTCACCTCGGCACCAACGACATGCGCGAGGTCGCGGAACGGATCAAAAACGGCGACGAATTCGCCAAGCTGATCTTCGACGCCATGATCTATCAAGTGGCTAAAGAGTTGGGCGGCTGCATCGTGGCTCTAAGAGGCGACGTCGACGCTATTTTGGTCACCGGCGGCATCGCCAAGTCCGACTATCTCATAGATGGCTTAAAGTACTATTTGGAAAAATTGGCCCCGGTCGTAGCCTATCCGGGAGAATTCGAAAACCAAGCTCTGGCTGCCGGCGCTTATCGCGTTTTAAGCGGACAGGAACAGCCGATAATTCTTCAACCCGTCAATTCATGAGGAGGAAATCATGGATGCCAAAGCATATGTTCAGGATCTAGTCAACAAGGGTAGAGTCGCTCAGAAAATCTTCGAGCAGTTCAGCCAAGAGAAAATCGACAGGGTTTGTCTGGCCTTAGGCAAATCAATTTACGACAACGCTGAAATTCTCGCCAAGGAAGCTGTGGAAGAAACCGGCATGGGCAACGTGCCCAGCAAAATCCGCAAGCAGCAAGTCGTGGCCATGGGTCACTGCGATTATATCCTTGGGAAAAAGTCCATTGGCCTCATCGACGACGACAAGGAAAACAAGGTGCTGACCTATGCCAAACCAATCGGCGTATTGGCCTGCATCACTCCCACCACCAACCCCACTTCCACCATCGTCGGCAACGGCGTTTACGCCCTCAAGTGCGCCAACGCCATAATCGTTTGCCCTCACCCCAGAGCTAAGAACGTCTCCAAGCACGGCGTCACCCTCTTTAGAGCCGCCATAGAAGCCGCAGGCGGTCCGGCGGACCTTCTTCAGATGATTGAAGATCCCAGCGTCGAGAAGAGCCAGCTGCTGATGCAGTTGTGCGACGCCAACATCGCCACCGGCGGACCGGGAATGGTCAAGGCCGCTTATTCCAGCGGTCGTCCCTCCTTCGGCGTCGGCCAGGGCAACGTGCAGACCATCATCGATGAAGGCATGCAGGATGTTTGGGACGCCTATGCGGTCGGCACCATGACCACCCGCATGACCGACTACGGCGTTCAGTGCAATTCGGAGCAAACCATTCACGTTCCCGCCAAAGAGAAAGACGGCATCTTGGCCGCTTTCGTCAAAAACGGCGCCATGGTGGTGACCGACAAGGCCGTCATTCAAAAGATGAGGGAGAATCTGTTCACCGATAAGGGCACGATCAATCCCGCCTTGGTCGGCAAAGTGCCTCATGAATTGGGCAAAGTTTTGGGTTTGGACGTCCCGCCTGAGGTGAAAGTGCTCATCGCCGAAAGCACCGGCACCGCCGACAAAGACTCTCTGTGCAAAGAGAAGCTGTGTCCGGTTCTCGCCTGTCTGCCTTACGACACCTTCGAGCAGGGCTTGGCCAACGTCGTCGCGAACCTCAACGTCGAGGGCAAAGGCCACAGCTCGGTCGTCTTCAGCAAGAATCAAGACCACATCGACATGGCGGCCAAGGCCATTCCTGTGGCCCGCCTGGCCGTCAACGTCGCCAACTCCGTGGCCAGCGGCAACTCCAACGCGATCGGCTTCAATCCGACCATCTCTCTGGCTTGCGGCACCTGGGGCAACAATTCCCTGTCCGAGAACTTGACGTTCGAGCACCTGAGGAACGTCACCAAGGCCGCCTACGTCATGCCCGGCAAACCGGCTTTCGACCCGGCAAAAATCTGGGCCGGCTTTTAATTTCAACTAGCGCCGCCG
>JAISZP010000102.1 GCA_031269135.1 Deltaproteobacteria bacterium
GAATGGTCGACGAAACCCCAGCCTCTTGAGTCGTTGGAGAAATCGCGATTGTCGCCCATCATGAAGTATTGGCCCTGAGGAATCAAAACCGGACCGAAGTTGCGGGTGTTGATGGGGAAAGGGTTATCATAGTGGCCGTAGACGTCTTCGATGAATTTGTCGTTTATTTTTATCTTTCCGTTTACAACTTCAATTTTTTCGCCAGGCAGTCCAATGACCCTTTTTACGAAATCAGTATCGGGATCTTGAGGATACTTAAAGATCACCACATCTCCCCTTTCAGGTTGCCCGGAACCGAAGAGAACTTTATTCGTGAAAGGGTTGCGAACGCCAAAAGAAAACTTGGTCACAAGCACCCTGTCGCCTTCCAAAAATGTCGGAACCATGGAACTAGACGGTATATGGAAGGCTTGGATAACAAAAGACCTAATAAAAAGGGCTAGCACTACGGCTAGCGCTATAGCTTTTCCGAATTCCAACAATTCGGTCTTCCAGCCTACGGCAGGTTTGCCTGCTTGGGTAGCCGCCGCGACGGCGGCTATTTTTCCGTCAGGCGCGGTTGATTTGGCGGAGCGTTTCTTTTTTTCGTTTTTTTTCATGAGCTTGAGTTCCGCGCCATGCGGCACGGACTGGGGAAATTCAGCCTTTCAAGAGAAGTCGATGACGTATGAGAAACAAGGGTGAAGTCGATGACATAATTAACGCCTTTTTGGCTGCTCGAAACGTAGTGATTTTACAATACATTATGGATAATGTCCAGAAATCGAAAAAATTTAAAAAGAGCTATAGTAAAGTGACCCTATCTTTATCTTAATGGTGCTAAACCCAGAGTAGCGCCAGAGCAGTAATTAGCGCCGACAATTTTATGGCCAAAGAGCGGAGCGGTAAATGGCGCTGCCAATTTTATGGGCACAGAGCAGAGCGGCAAATGGCGCTGCCAATTTAATGAGCACAGAGCAGAGCGGAGGCCATGGGACAAGTGAACGTGGATATAAAGCCGCGTCTCTTGCCGCGTTTAGCTGCCTTGACCAAAAGGCTGATTTGACTAAAAGGCTTTGAAGCTGGTAGCGCTTGGCTGGCGCAACTATGTTATAATACTTCCACGGCTTATCTTAATCAATTTTTTAAGGCGGTTATAATGGGTTTTCCGACCAAAAAATGGAAAATTTTATTCCCTTTAGCTTTTATGGTATTCATGTGCGGCTCTTGCCGATATGTTGCGTCATCTTTTGACGGCCAACAGCCCATAGAGCTGCCTTCCAATTGGAAAGAACTGGCCTATGAAGCTATTGCCGGCGAATATCAGCAGGCAGAACCCAAAATGCTTTTTTTAGGCCGGCCTCGACCGTCAAGGGTTTTGTATCGCTACTGGACATATCGGCATTACGATGGACTAGCCGGTTTGGCGGTTCTTAAAGGAAAAGGAAGCTCTCTTATTACAGGCGAAAGCGGCTTGTGGTTCGTTATTTATGTTATTGGAGCTGATTTTGAGATAAGTTTTCTGACCGACAATCTTGAATCGACCGACGTCGACCCGCCGCTCTATGTCTTAGGAGTGGTCGATGAAACAAACACGGGGACTTGGCGCCTTCCTAGGCCTACCAACCTCGACGGCCAAACAAAAGCGAAATTTCAGCAATTCATAGCCGCTCCGCTAAAGGATTTAAAAGATTTTGAGTGAACTGCTTCCGCCTTATATGCGCTGACAAAAAAACATATCCAAATCCTCTAGTTTTGCTTTTAAATTGTTTTTATTTTTTTACGTTTTAATATCATAATTTTTTAAAATATCTGTATTAATATCAATATTCGGTGTTGAGAGTCAATATTTTCTGGAAATTAAGTTGATTGAGGTGGTTTTATGGCCGATATGATAGATGACGGCTCTGAAATAACGTTTGAGGAAGCGAAAAATGCCTTAGAGGACCCTGAAAAAGGGTCGTTGAGGGTTTTAAAGGCCCTGGGAAGGCAAAGGGATCTGTTTTCCAACCAATTGCTCGAAGGCGCCGTCAGACTGCAAGTCAAAAACGACTTTGAACAAGTCGCCGCTGAAGCCGCCCTTGAGGCCTATATGGAACAACTTTTGGAAGAAGGCGCCCAGCCTCCTCGCATCGTCATCGCCAGACAGAAGTCTTTTTTCAAATAAGAGTCAAGTTTGACGTCATTGAAATATGGCGATTATTGCTTTAAAGCAAACCAACTAAAGTCATTTTTTACAGCGCTAAAGATGTAGGTCGCTGCATTTCGACAAAGGAGCCGACAATGGTAGGTTATAAAGAGCTGCTGATTATTTTGCTGGTCGTGCTTATCATCTTCGGCGGCAAGCGCCTGCCCGAGTTAGGCAGAGGTCTGGGCCGAGGGCTTAGCAACTTCCGCAAGGCGATGTCTGGTCAAGAAGAAAAGACCGAAGAAAAAGAGACTAAAGCGACTACCCCGCCGGAAAGCGGGGAACCAAAGGTTTAGGAGCGGTTGTGTTTGGTTTGAGCTGGGCGGAAGCGACCGTAATCGCCGTGGTGACTCTGGTGCTGTTGGGGCCGGAGAAACTGCCTAGCGTGATAAGATTGATCGCCAAGTTTTATAGCTTTCTGATGAAGGTGAAAGCGGATTTCACTAAAGTGGTGGAAGACAATTTAGCCGTCATGGAGAAGGAAAAACTTGCCAAGCAATTGTCGGACTTAAAAGCTGTCCCGGCGTCGATCAAAAAAGAAGTCGACGATGCATTAAAGGCTTGCGATCTTGCAACGACGAAAGACGCTTCGATAAGTGCGCCGGATCTTCGGAAAGATCTTAAACTTGCTGCGGAAAAAGATCAAAGCGACAGCCTTCAGCCCTAAAGAGAGATTAATGAGAAAACAAGTCCATTTCCGGGCCGCAACGGCCCGGAAATGCCCTCTAGCTCTCGTCAAGCAAATACTTTTAGACGCGACCGGATCTTCTTGCTTATTACGGAGTTTGCGATTTTGCGATGACCACAGACAATGACGACAATTCGACAAGCCAAGAAAACGAAAAGACCCTTGATTTTTTTGGGCATTTGGGAGAACTTCGCCGCCGTTTGATAAAGTGCGTCGTCTGCATCACGGCAATGACCATCGCTTGCTGGAACTTAGCCGACTCCATATTGACCATCATCATCGCTCCAGTCTTGAAATTGTTGCCGCCAAATTACACTTTGGTCTACACCGGCCTTACCGACGCCTTTTCCGTGACTTTTAAAATCAGTCTGTGGGCTGGAGTGGTTTTGAGTTCTCCTTTTTGTCTTTATCAGCTCTGGGCCTTCGTATCTCCCGGACTGTACCGCAATGAAAAAGCCAAAGTTCCGTTTCTGACGTTTTTTGCGACCCTCCTTTTTTTAATCGGCACAGCTTTCGCCTACTTTATAGCCTTCCCCTTAACCTTCAAATTTTTCTTGGCTTTCTCTTCAGAGGCCATGCAGCCGTTGCTTACGGTAGATCGTTACATGTCCTTGGTCATGGGACTCATCATCGGTTTCGCCATAGCCTTTCAGATGCCTTTGGTGCTCATGTTTTTGGGCGACATCGGCGTAATAACGCCGCAATACCTTAAAAAACAGCGCTCCTACGCCATCATCATAATCTTTATCGTGGCCGCCATCGCCACCCCGCCGGACGTGATAAGCCAGGTGTTGATGGCGTTTTCGCTTATGTTTCTATATGAACTGAGCATCTTTATGGTCAAACGCCAAGTTCGCAAAAACAGCCTGAAAGAAGACGACCAAAAGAGAGCCGACAGTCCTGAAGAAGGCTCGGAGAGGTCGGCGATCTAGAATTTTTGACCTGACATGGAAAGAAACAGCAGAAACTTTCCTAAGATTTTATGGGGTGTTTTAGTCTTTTAAGCATATTTAAACACCAAAACAGTCGTTATCTAAACAAATATTGGCCTCAACATCGATTATTCTTGAAATTGGGATATTTAAAATTTTAAATAATCTTGAATTATCATCATATTTTCTAATTATAGACGTAAATTCATCTCATCCTCTATAGTGTATTATTTTCTTAATTCATATCTGCCTATTGTTTATTTGCTCATTAAGTGAGATTATTTTTTCCTTTACTTTTCTTAAATTTTTTCTTATACTCCTTTTCTAGTGAGCTAACTATTTTTTTCTCGCTAGAAAAGGCGGCATCATGGACGAAATTTCTTTAAAAGGGACTATTGCCCCAAGCTTTATCCGTTTTCAGGTCAAAGGAACAGCCGAAAAAAGGCACGAGTATGGGTCTGTTCAACAATCAATATGGGTTAATGGCACTTGCAAATCAGATACCATACTATGGTTGGGAAAGGTTATCAACAAGGAAGAATTGATATTCCAGTCCCGAAAAAACGGTATCTATAAGTTCACACCACCTGATGTCATTAGTCCTCTTACTCAAGGTGAGCTTGAATACTATGGAGTGTCCTCCTCAACGCCTACCAAACACCTAATCGGGGAGGAGTTGTCTGAGATTTACGAGGGAGCCAATTGTTTGTCTTTTGGTGGTGTGTATGTGACATCAAAGATTCTTGAACAATCTGTGCTACCTGATCTATTCACCAGTCCTTTTGCAAATGTAAAGGGTCTTGGAGACTCTTTAATGTCTCTAGTTCTATATAAACTAACACATGGTGGAGCGTCGATGCACATTAAGGATTGG
>JAISZP010000167.1 GCA_031269135.1 Deltaproteobacteria bacterium
GTAGGCGCCAGGCAAGGCTAAGCTAGGATAGCTAGGTTAGACCATGCTGAGATAGGCAAGGCTAAGCTGTTCCATGCTAGGGTAGGGTAGGGTAGGGTAGGTTGGTTAGGATAAGTAGCCCATGCTGGGACAGGCTAGGCGCCAGGCAAAGATCTGCTAGGCCATGCCGACGCAGGCTGACCTGGGCCGGTTCAATTCAATTCAATTCAATTCAATTCAATTCAGGTCAGGTCAGTTCAGCTCAGCCCACACTAGAAGAAGCCAGACTGGAAGATGCCAGACTAGAAGAAGCCAGACTGCAAGAAACTAGGAGATAAGATTTTAGATGAGAAGACCCAATCATAAAGAGACCGGCTCCCCGCTGATGGTGTTATTGATCCTGATTGCCTTCTTGGTTCCCGTCATTTGGCCGTTTATGCTCAAGGCCCACAGTTCCGTAGTGTCGGCGTTGGGGAAAGTTTTATCCAAACCATTACCCGCGACTTCTTCCGCTAAAGCCTTGAAGGCTTTCTTGAACGAGGCCCAGACTCTCAACGAAGAGCAAGCTAAGTTGGTCATGACTATTTTAGGACTTCATTACCGATATCCGGTGCTCGTTTTGACGATAGTTTTAGTGATGGTCGTAAGCCGCCTCGATCCCAGGCTCAAGTTTCAAAACGACCATACTATGGAATCGCTCCTTGAGGTGTGCGCCCATCATTTCCCATGTCTGCGTCCGATAGTGAAGACAGGACCCGTCACCAAACAACCAAACTTCGGCGGCGAGTGGGCGATAGCGGCCAGCCCGATAGAATTCGCCTTAAGGCACGGATTTCTCTTAGACCCGGAAGGGAAGCCTTACCTGCTCGATGACGTGTTGGACGCTCAAACAGGTTTGGCTCTCCCAAACAATAAAGCCTGGGGAGCCAAAAACAGCTTGGACCTGATTAAGTTAAGGCTGATTTTGGTAGGCCAGCTAGGACCCCTCTTTACAGGCGAGCTGGAAAGCCTGCCCGACCATCAGCGGGCGCTGGCCGTCGCTTTCATTGCTCATTATCTGGATGAAAAAAATAGCGCCATGGAGGTTTTCGACAGTTTATCCTCTTCCTGGGACCCTAAAACCAAGAAGGTCGATATGAAGGTAGCCGAAAAAGTGTTGATGCAGCTAAAACCAAAAGATCCGAATAAGGAGTTTTATGACCATAGCCGCTATGTAAACGTCTGGTTTATGGGGCTTTTAAAGAAAGCCCGCAGTAAAGGAGTGCTCCCTAGTTCTTTATGGATATGGCTTAGACCGACGGATCGGCTGTTGTTTTACGCTCTGAACCAGCAGGGCGCAAGGACGGCTTGGGCGGAAGCTTGCGGTCCCTTCAGTCATCTGTTGGCTGAAGAAAAAGCCGGTTACGCCTTAAGCGAACCATCGGTGGAACTGGCGGTTGCAGGGCTTGAAAAGAGTCTTATTGACGAAGGTTGGTTGGAAGGAGTCAAAAGCCTTTTTGGCGAGGATAAATCATCTAGAAACGCAGCTAAGGACAGCGATCGAGAATTTATTGATGAACCTGAAGATTGGCCCGATGAAGATGCCATGCTCAGTCAGCAAGAGGAGTTCAGTCGACAAGAACTGCTAAGTCGACAACAGCAGTCCAGTCGACAACAGTCGCCCAGTCAACAAGAAAATCCCCGTCGACAAGAGAATATGGATCAAGACATGCGGACTAATGATGACCTGAGGGCTAATGGCGAGCTGGGAACTAAAGATGCCCTGAGAACTAAAGGCGCCTTCCAGGCAGGTGACGACCCCAAGACTAACCAAAACATGCGGACTAATGATGAATCCAGCCGCAATGCGCTTGATGATCAACAAGAGATGATCGATCAAGAAATCATGATCGATCAAGAAATCATGCTCAATCAAGAAGTTTTCCTTGGTCGGAAAGACGAACTCGGCGGAAAAACATCCGCCAGACCAAATGAATCCAAGTCCAATACCAATGACAAGTCCAAGTCCAATAATAAAAACAAGCCCGATGCAAGCGCCGAACACCAAACTAAATCAACCGCCAAATCAATCGCCAAATCAGCGCCGCCTTCCAAACATAAAGGGAACCCAGCGGAAAACGAAGACGGCCCAACCGGAAAGAAACCAAAACAAAGGCCGAAAATAAAACTGAAACCTTAAGGTCAATTATACGATTTATACTTAAAAATTATTTAATTACATGAAGTTTATTTATAAATGGCATATGTAATCAAATTTTGTCAGTAGCCGGTTGCATAAACCGATTAAGCTCGATATGACTTGTCGTCCGGCTGCTTATTATGGAGGAATAAGTGTTTTTTAGGAAAAAAAACCCCTTTGTCTTTAAAGCGTTAGAGGTCGAACAAAGGTTTAACGAAAACCCTTTGGCGGTTGTCGAGGTCGATCGACAAACAGCTGAATTTATGGGCGCCTTTCAAGAGGATGCGGTCACGTTGGACGACTTTCCCAATGCCGAACCCGGCGCTCTGGATTGGTTTTTCACTGGGACTGACGGATCCAAAGAAGGCGCGAGGCGGCGCTCATTAGGAGTTCTGAAAGAGTCCGGCAAAAAGGACGGGAAATATGGAAAAGTTCAATAAAAGCAATATCGCGCACACTCAGCGCCGGGATTATGTCCCCACAATCATCGAGCAGATGAAAAACCATAAGGCGCCCTGGCAAAGACCCTGGTCTTCCGAGGAAAGCGGGGCTCCCTTCAATCCTGTATCTAACGCAATCTACAAATCCTTTAATCGACTGATACTGTCGACGGCTAATTTTGAAGATCCCAGATGGATGACCCGTTTGCAGGCCGGACAGTTGAATTTGCGTTTAAAGGAACAATCTTCATCTCAACAATTGGAATTTTGGCGGTGGAGCAACGAGGCTGCGATGCGCGACGGCAGAGGCAACATCGTCAAAGATAGGAATGGAAACCCCGTGATTATGAATTTGTCTTTGATAAAACCTCAGATTCGCCGTTTTGAAGTCTTCAATCTCAGCCAAATGGAGGCGCCCGCAGGGGCGGCGCTCGCGCCGTGGCGGAGAACTCGAAACAAATATGCGCCGGTCGAGTTGGTGGAGACGATCATTGAAAAAAGCAAGGCGGCCATCAACTTCCTCAAGGTCGACAAAGCCTCTTACGATCTCTACAAGGATGTGATCATCACCCCTCCGAAGAGCGATTTTTCCAATCACTCGGAGTATTACTCCACCATTCTTCACGAACTGGCCCATTGGACCAGACACCCCTCCCGTTTAGGCCGCGATTCGGGAAAGGTGGGAGATCGCCGCTACGCCCAGGAAGAACTTCGGGTCGAGATCGCCGCTTGGATGCTTTGTCAGGATCTTGGTTTAGACTTTGTCCCAGAAAACAGCGACGCCTACATTTCCGATTGGATAAAGATTTTTAACGACGATCCGACTGAGATTGCGAAGGCTTGCTTAGATGCGGAAAGGATAAGGGACTTTCTTTCAGGATATGCCCCGAAGCAGGAGATGGAGGCAAGCGACGGCGAACAAATATTCGCCGTAAACCCAATAGCCGTCCCGGACCAAATAGCCGCCAACGACCAAATAGGCGTCTCAAACCAAATAGTTGTCCCGGAGCGAATAGTCGTCCCGGAGCAAATAACCGTCATAGACCAGGCAGCTGTCGCAGAGCAAATAGTCGTCGCGGAGCAAATAACCGTCATAAACCAGGTAGCTGTCGCAGAGCAAATAGCTGTCATAGACCAGGTAGCTGCCGCAGAGCAAATAGTCGTCCCAGACCAGGTAGCCGTCATAGACCAAATAAGCGTTTCGCAGCAGCCCGGCGCAGCTGCGCAAATAAGTGAGCCGGTCCTGGTAGGCGAGGCCGCTCAGTTAGCCGACGTCGCTCAGTTAAGCGAGCCGACTCAGTTAGGTGAAGTCGCTCAGCTAAGCGAGGCAACTCAGTTATCCGGCGCAGTTCAGCCGCAACCGGCTCTATCAGTGGCTTCCGGGCAAATAGGCGATGTCGCGACTGGCGCTTTCGGCTCGGCGCCGGAGGTTTCCGACAGCAGCCTCAAAAGCTCTGAAGCTAGTTCCGACGCTCCCGCGAAGGCCCAGCCGATTAGTGACGGCAATAGTCCCTGCGCCGACTGTCAAGACGGCTTCGACAATGGGCCTCAAGCGCCGGACTTTACCCAAAAGAGGCTGCGTCTCGTCAATAAAATTTTAGGTCTAATCGGACAACCCGGTCTCTGCGACGGCGGAGAGTCACGATGGAATTCAGTCGTAACCACTGTTCAAGAAACCAGAAAAGAACCTTGGGCGCAGGATATCGGTTTTTTAAACTTTTTAGGCGAGGTCGAGAGGATCTCCGACTGTGAACTCTCTCTCTACCACCGAAGCTCCAACCAGGTTTTTCCGACCACCCAGGAAAGAGAGATAGGGGTCATCAACGGTCTTTTGCTGATCGTCGCGGCGGCGAGAGAACTCGATTACCAAGGGATTTTGTTTCCCAAAGCCGATCCCGCCAAGCCTCTCTTCGAGGCGTATTCGCTTATCAAAGACGCCCAAGACCCTGGCCGGTCAATTCGGTTCATGTGTTGCGGCAGGGCGGTGGTCTCGCACCGTCGGTGCGAAGAGGGAGAAACGCCGATGGCCGGGGTTGTGGTGAGAAGTTCCGACAGGTGCGCGGTATTGATCACAAGATCCCCTCAAAACGCCGCCGAGCTGGCTCAGGCTCTGAATTCTTCGGAATCGCCGCTTCTGACGACCAAAAGGGAGTATTGGCAAGATAAGCTCTGCAAAGGCTCGATCAAATCGAAGATTGCGTCAAACAACCACCCTGTTCCTACCGCCGGTGAAGTGGAGGCCATAAGTCAAAGGATCATAGAGCGTAATTTAAGGCGATCCAAGGGAGAAGACGTAAGCGATCCATTATTCGGTTCTCAGTTTCCTCATATTAAAGGCGTATCTCCGGACGAATCGTCCCAGCAGGTGACGGTGGAGAACCTGCGTAAGATTAGGCAGGAGCAAGAGGCAGTCCCAAGCAGTAAGAAACCGGCAAATAGGAAAGCCAAGAATTCGCCGCCCGAGCAGGCGAACCTTCTGAAGGTCAAGCAAAGCGGTTAAAGCCCCAGCTGCAGGCCCAGCAAAAAGCCTAGCTACAGGCCCAGCTTACGCATGTCTCGTTTTGTTTATGGCTTGATTGTTTTTCTTGCAAGCATTTTCTTGAAAATATTCTCTTGCAAGCATTCTCTTGCAAGCACTTTTCTTGCAAATATTTTCTTGCAAAGATTCTTTTGCAAGCATTTTCCTGCAAGCGTTTTTTTCATATACTTTCCGTCAATAATCTGTTTTGACGTTAAACGGCTCTGCTATCTTTCGGCATTATTGTTTTTCGGCTTTGTTGTTTTTTTCATCGTTGTTATTTTGTTGTCTTTGGCGATTTTTTAGCTGTTATTGAGTATAAAATCATATAATTAAATAGTATTGAATTTATAATGTTTGAAAAGAGAGGGCCTTTAGAAAATTCATTTTATAAAGGCCCTACTTGCATAACTATCAACCCTGGCGGAATAAACAGCCGCCTTTCAAGGAACAATCATGGACAAAGGTTTAATCTTCGACAAAGGCGCCATCAAAAGCAGAGGACCAATTCCGGACAAAGGCGCCATCAAGAACAAGGAAACAATCATGAACAACGGAACAGTCATGGGTAAGAGCACAATCATGGACAAGAGAACAATCTTGAACAAAGGAACAATCATGAACAACGGGACAATCATGAACAACGGAACAATCCCGGACAAAGGCGCCATCAAGACCAAGAGAACAATCATGGGTAAGGGCACAATCATGGACACGGAAACAATCATGAACAACGGGTCAATCATCAACAAGGGATCCAGCATGAACACGGGTTCAATCATCAATAATGGACCAAGCATCAACAAGGGATCCAGCATGAACACGGGTTCAACCATCAACACCGGTTCAATCATCAACAAGGACTCAACCATCAATAAGGGACCAAGCATCAATAAAGGATCTTGCATGCCCAAATCAACTCGCTCTCAAAAGCTCTTAATAGCCCAGGGCGCGGATATGGCCGCCGCCATAACCGAATTGGTCGGTTCAAGCTATCGGGTCGTGGCTGGACCAAACCATTTAAGCGACTGGCCTTGGCCTGCTCAACCTTGGCCTGCTCAACCTTGGATTGCTCCGACGAATGGAAAAAGCCAGGGAGAGATTCACCTCAAGCCTACCGCCGCTCAAAGGGTTTTATTCGGAAATCTGCAAAAGGCAGCCGACGGCGTCGGTCATGTTTTGCTGGCGATAAAGCCGACTTGGGAGGGTCAGGCTATAGCCGGACGTCTGTCGGACTGGATGGGGCTGACTGACCCCTGCGTCCATCAGATGTGGGCATTGACTTCCGAAGGCGTCGAGGAAGCCATAAAGGCGCCTTGCCGGATTGATCATAAAGTCGCCTTGGCCTTTGAGGCCTTGGAATCCATAAAAACCCTCTTTGGTCCTATTTCCAGAAAGGTTTTTTCAGAAAATTTAAAACTCCCGGTTTCCTCCAAGGTCGGTTTTTTGCATTTAGAGGCCTTGATTCATTTATTAGGCGCACAGCAGGCCTCTTTAACGAGCATTCCATACTACGCCGCCGAGCTTACGGTATCCGCGCCCAATCTCTTTCCGGACACTTTCGGCTGCTATTTGGACCAGCGCAAAAAGTTGAACCAAAGCACCATCGAAGAGGTGATCGAGGCCTTGGTGGTGGAAAAACTGGAGGTTAGTTCTTGCGCGCTTAAATCCGTGGTCACGGAGCCTGTAGAGCATTTCCAGGCGTCGTCGTTGGTTTTGGCGGCGGAAAAGGAATTCGGCTACAGGCCGAGCCTGACTTTGTCCATAGCCAATCAACTGTATCTAGACGGCTCCATCAATCACCCGTTTCCCGGCAAAGCTCAAGTTCATCCAAGCGCAGACGATCCGTACTCCAGGCCCATGTGGCCGCAAGGGCTTTACAAGGCCAGTCGTCAAGGCCATAACGCGGCTCTTCTGGGTTTGATAAGGCTGCGGGCCATAGAGAGCCTGAAGGAACCCAAATCGCGCAAGGCGGTGAATCTGGTTCTTACCGATATGGACCGCAAATACCGCTTTGTGGTCACCAAGCATTTAAGCGAGGGAAAAGAAAATATCGTTCTTCCGAAGAGCGGAGAAGTGCTCTCCGCCGTCTCGGGCCGGTTGGTGAATCTTAAAAACGGCGACGACTGCCGCACGATGGGTTCTTTATTCAAAGAGCTGGCTCAGTGGGAGCTTTCGTCTCCCGAGGCTCTGGCGCCCGCGTTGGACGATCTCCGCCAGTGGGGTTGTTTGGAGACGACGGAGGGGTCTTTGAAGCTCTCGGAACTGGGGAGCTATTTGGCGCAGCTGGTCAAATGCCGCTTCGACTTTCTCAAACCCAATCACCTTATGCAGCTAAAAGAGCGAATAAGCCGCCTGGCGACTTCCCGACCCGACTTTATGGAGCACTACCAGATGCTTTTGTCGTCCGAGGTCGCCCAGATAAAAAGAGAACTCGACATCAGCACGTCTAGGGAAGTCTTCTCGGAGAGCGCGCCTAACGTCGCATCACTTTCGCTTTCAGCCGACAGGAGCAGTCTAAAATGGCACAGCCGCAATTGCACGATATAAACCGGTCAAAATCTATATTCGCCGTCTCCATATTCAACGTCTCCGTAGCGGCTCTGCTGGCAATTTGTTCGGCGGCGCTGGTCTTCGGGTTCGGCTGCAATTTCAGTGAGACGACTAAAACCAATCAAGGCCCTAACCAATCATTAGATCAAGCGCCTAAGATAGGCAGCGACATAGATCTGGGAAGCTTTCTGGATCTCGAAGGTTTTCAGAATCTTTCGAATCAGGCGGAGTCTCGAACGCCTAACCAGGCCTCGGGCGATGTCGCGCATCTTACGGGCGATACTGAAGGTCGATCTCAGGCCCAGATGAATTCTAAGCAGCAGGCGCAGCCTGGTTCTGAATCTTATGCTGGGTCTCATGTTCTTGCTTACGCTAATGCTGGGTCTTATGTTCCTGCTTACGCTGATGCCGGGTCTTTTGCCGAGACTTTCGCCGCAGTTGAAGCTGGGGATCAAGAACTCTCTCGCTCTCAATTGCAATCAAAAAATGCCGATGATGATTTATGGCTTGAAGTCGAGCCGACTGTACTTACCGCTTGGAGCGTCACGGATCTGACGGTGAGAGTGAGAGGGGGCGATGAAAAAGAAAGTCTCGGAGGGAAAAGTCTAGCTTTTATGACGGATCCTCGTTGGCCGAATTTACGCGGCATAACGCGCTCTCTGGATAAAGAGGGGAAGATCCGTCTTAAAGGTCTTGAGGTCGGAGCCGCCGAAAAGACCCGGCTTTCGGCCGTGGTTGACGGAAAGACCGTTTCCGTGTGGGTGGATATAAAAGGCCCAAAGTACGCTTTAAAGCTCATAGACTTAAAACATAAATCCGGCCGCAGCTACGATGCGGCTTTGGTTTTGCTCGACGGCGAGCGGAACGTTGGAGCGAACGTTCCATTTAGGTTCATAGGCGACAAGGCCTTTCCGAACTTAAGGGATGTTTGGCGAAGAACTAAAGAGGGAGGACTCATAGAACTCAAAGGGCTATTGATCCCTAGATCGATCCCTAGCTCGATCCCTAGATCTATCCCTGGATCGATCCATGGACTGATCCCTGGAACGATCCCTGGTTCGAACCCCGGTTTGGACGATGAGGACGTCGAAAGCGCCGCTCGGTCGGACTCTAAGATAATGACCGTTAAAGCGCAGGTAGGGAGCAGGACGCCTCTAATCGATTTAGACGTCTTAGGGGGC
>JAISZP010000193.1 GCA_031269135.1 Deltaproteobacteria bacterium
TGCCTAGGCTTAACTAGTCAAATTTTAACTATTTAAATGGATGTCCTTTAACTGCAACTATTGTAAAGAATAGGCAAAAAATAGTCAAGGAAAACAATGGAATCAAGCCTCACCAAAAAACAAAAAGTCATTTCAACTAAACTCTGGCAAGTCAAAACTGTAAAAAATCGACTTTGTCCGAATCAAAGAGTTTCCCCACTGGAAAAGGTTGCCGATAGCTCAAGCGAGGAATAAATCGCCTGCATAAACTGCTGTTCTAGATTTATGTCCAGAGAGAGAAAAGATTGTCCAAAATTGCGCCGCTTTTCGGTCGCCCACTTTTCGTGCGCCCCTTGAAAGTCATCATTTCACCCGTTAATTTCAAAAAGTGGAATTCCCGCCTTTCGCCCCTTTTCCTTTGCTTGTCGCCTTTACCTTTCGCCTCTTTCCACTTCCTATTCCGCCCTTTGGACGGCGCCGATCAGCCTCGTTCATATAAATCGGTTAGAAAAAAATACGAACGTTTACAGTTATTTAGCTTTCCTTAACCATCGAATTAATCTATATTTATCTTGATCTGCTCCATCCTTTCGTAAATCATAACCTTATCTCTATTTACGTTAGCTGCAAAGTAAGGTGTTATTTCTGTTGTTATATTATCTAACAACCCATTACTTGAAATTAAATCGATTTTTTTATTAAGAACACCACTCAAATCATCGCAAAAATTATTCCAATAATACAAACAATCGATCATTGAACCTCTCAAATCCGCTAAAAAATCAATATCACTATTTTCCGTAGCTTCCCCTCTTGCGTAAGAACCAAAAATCCAAACATGCTTCAGTCTATATTTTTCGGCAATCGGCGCTACGATCAATCGCAGTTGTTCTATGGTATAAATCATAATCGCACACCAAAAATCGTCATCGTTGAAACTTGACTCCAACCAGCGTTCGCGGCTTTGGTCGGGCCGGAAAACAGCGTCGAAACACGCAACCGAAAATGCTTGCCAAGAAATGCTTACCTAGAAATGCTTGCTTAGAAATACTCGCCTGAAAAAATTTCCAAAACCTTTCCTGCAAAAAACTACCTGATGCCGCCTGACATTATATCCATTTTCCCCACCTCATTCTAGTGTTTTGATTCTTTAATCTCCTGGATCGACCCAAGCGACAAAACGCCCAGCCCAGCGAGTCGCGATTTAATTGCGAATCGGCTGAAAAAATGCAAAAAATCCGCTCTCATATAGAGACGAAATATCCCCAAAGTTCTTGCAGAAAAGGCTCTCGCAAAAAAAAGTCGGCGCCGGTTTAACTTTTTTGCCGGCGGTGGTATACTTATGAAATGTAAGCTGGGTTTTTATTTTTTATTATCTGTCGCTTACTCGCCAAGGCCTGTCGCCGACTAAAACGGTCGATAGCTTGTCTCGGCGCAATTATTTTCACACGAGATCCCATGAGCACCGATTGTAAAATTACCGACAACATCAAAATCGACGTTTTCGGAGAAGTAATAGGTCAAAAAATCTCCTCTTACTTGGCTCCGACCATGAAGGAAGTCCCGGCCGAGGCCGAGCTGATCAGCCATAAACTTATGATCAGAGCTGGTCTGATCAGAAAGCTGGCCGCCGGCATATACAGCTATCTTCCAATGGGCTTGAGGTCGCTGAGAAAAGTGGAGAGGATCATTCGCGCCGAGATGAACCGCTTCGGCTCCAGAGAAGTCCTCCTTCCAGCCGTGCAACCGGCGGAACTGTGGAAGGAGAGCGGTCGCTGGGAGTTTTACGGCCCTGAGCTTTTGCGCTTCAAAGACCGTCACGAACGCGACTGCATCATCGGCCCGACTCACGAAGAAGTCATCACCGATATCATCAGGAGAGAAGTCCGTTCATTTAGGGATCTTCCCTTAAACCTTTTTCAGATACAAACTAAATTTCGAGATGAGATAAGACCTCGCTTCGGCCTGATGAGAGGCAGAGAATTCATAATGAAGGACGCCTACAGCTTCGATGTGGACGACCAAGGCGCCGACGTCTCGTATAAAGCGATGTACCAAGCTTACACCAACATCTTCGCCAATTGCGGCCTGACGTTCGCCATAGTGGAAGCCGACAGCGGCTCAATCGGAGGAAGCTTTTCCCACGAGTTCATGGTTACGGCCGATAGCGGCGAAGACGGCCTGATTTATTGTTCATCGTGTTCCTACGCGGCCAACCTGGAAAAAGCCGAACTTAAAGATTACCCCATCGAGCAGGCGCCCATTGGCCCGCTCACCAAAGTTCATACTCCAGCTTGCCGCCACGTCCCTCAGTTAGCCGCCTATATGAAGACCCCTGAATCGAGCATCATCAAATCAATGCTTTTTTTGGGCAAAGATTCCGAACCCGTGTTGGTGCTGATCCCTGGCCACAGAGAGATTAATTTAATCAAACTTAAAAACGCCTTGGGCGGTTATGAACCAACTCTTGCCGACCCGGATCAAGCGGAAAAAATAATGGGCGTCCCTATGGGTTACGTGACCCCGATAGGCGCCGAAGTCAAGATACTGGCCGATCTTGGAGTCGCCAGAATGACCAGCGGCGTAGTGGGAGCGGGAGAAGCCGACTACCACTACACAGGCGCCAAACCTGGGGTGGATTTCAGGATAGACCAAAGCCTCGATCTGGCCGTTATGGTCGAAGGCGACCCCTGCCCTCGCTGCAAGACTCCTGTGAAGGTTAGGCGCGGAATTGAAGTAGGTCACGTTTTCAAGTTAGGAACTAAATACTCGAAAGCGATGGGAGCCAACTTCACCAAGCCTGACGGCACGGACTCTCCCATTATCATGGGCTGCTACGGAATCGGTTTAGGCCGCACGCTGGCGGCCAGCATCGAGCAAAACCATGACGCCGACGGCATCATCTGGCCCATGGCCTTGGCCCCCTTCCAAGCGACCTTGCTTCCGCTGCAACTTCAAAGACAAGAGGTCTTGCAGGCGGCTCTCGCTCTGTTCGACGAATTAGTCGAGTCAGGCGTCGAAACTCTCTTCGACGACCGAGATGAACGCCCCGGAGTGAAATTTAAGGACGCGGACTTGCTGGGCATTCCGCTGAGAGTGACGATTTCCGAAAAAGGTCTCAATCAAGGACTAGTTGAACTCAAACGCCGCGACAATAGGGAAGTGACCATGCTCCCTGTCGCAAGCGCGGCTCAAGAGCTGTTGAAGTTAAGAGATCAAGCCCTAAAGACCAATCGCGCCGGTTGAAACCATCATGACCAAGCAACCTCAACCTTCCACCCAAGAAGACCACGACATTCCCTTTAACGAGGGAACTGGGCCTATCCCTGCGTCCTGGGTCACGGAAGTGGAAAAAGTCGAGGATGCCGTCCCCAACAACCGCCTTTCTTCCGGGCTTGCCCAACCTCTTCCCGTACATTCCAGCCGCCCCAAAGAGGACGTCTACCAACCTTTGGAAGGCATGCCCGTTTACGGCAGCCGTCCGGTCCGCATCGGCGAAATCATCGATTCCCTGTTGGAGCAAAATCCCGACGCCGACGACGACATGGTCCGCCGGGCCTACGTCTTCGCCGCATCCGCCCACCACGGCATGACCCGCCGCTCGGGAGAGCCTTACCTAAACCACCCTCTGGCTGTGGCCGCCATATTATGCGACATGAAGCTCGACATCTCGGCGGTCGCGGCCGGTCTTCTTCACGATACGGTGGAAGACACCGACGTCAAGGTTGAAGATATCCGCAAAAACTTCGGCGTGGACGTCGCAAATATCGTAGACGGCGTAACGAAGATAGGAAAATTCAACTTCAATTCCGCGACCGAGCGCGAAGCCTCGAACATGCGCAAGATGATCCTGGCGATGTTGACGGACCTGCGGGTGATACTGGTGAAACTTGCCGACCGCTTGAACAACATGCGCACTTTGGGCTTTATGCCCCAGGAGAAACAACGCCAGATCTCCAAAGAAACGCTGGAGATCTTCGCGCCGTTGGCCTCGCGACTTGGAATACACAAGATCCAATCGGAATTGGAAGACCTCTCTCTGTTCTACGCGGAACCGGAGACCTACGACAAACTGCGCCAGGCTTTATCTGAAGGAAGAAACGACCGCCAAGCCTACGTGACTGAAGTAAAAGCTTTTCTGACGGCCAAAATCGCCGAATTTGGAATCAAGGCCGAAATAGAAGGACGCCCAAAGCATATTTACAGCATATGGCGCAAAATGAACGACCAAAATCTGCCCTTCGAGCAGATTTTCGACTTAGTGGCCTTTAGGATCATCGTAAACCAAGTTCAGGACTGCTACAGCGCCTTGGGAGTCATTCACTCCATCTTCAAACCCATACCCGGCCGCTTCAAAGACTACATCAGCCTTCCGAAAAACAACGGCTACAGATCGCTGCATACCGCAGTGGTCGGCCTCAACAACACCCGCATGGAGATCCAGATAAGAACCCATGAGATGCACTCCTACGCCGAAGACGGGATAGCCGCCCACTGGCGCTACAAAGACGGCGGGCGCATCAGCGATGAAGAGTCGCAGCGCATCAACGCGCTGAGATCGATTCTGAGTTGGCAGAGCAACCTTGAAGATCCGAGGGCTTTCCTGAACTCAATTAAAGAAAGCCTGGCCCAAAACGAAAGCATCTTCGTCTTCACTCCTACCGGAGACGTCAAAGAACTCCCGGTGGGAGCGACGCCCTTAGACTTCGCTTACTCCATCCACACCGACGTGGGGCACCACTGCGGCGGCGCCCGCGTCAACGGCATCATGGCCAACGTCCGCCAAAAACTCCAAAATGGAGATGCGGTGGAGATTATAACCAGCCGAGTATCGAGTCCCTCAAGCGACTGGCTGCGCCATGTCGCCAGCACCAAGGCCAAAACCAGAATAAGGCAATGGCTGGCGGCCGAAGAGAAAAAGCAGGCGGTCGAATTCGGCTGCGATCTCATCACCCAGGAGATGCGCCGCCACAAAATCGGTCGGGCGAAACTCACCAAAGAGGTGCTGTCTTCGCTGGGTTTCGACGGATTTGACGAACTCAATGCGGCGGTCGCCTTCGGCAAGCTCTCTCTAAAGACCGTCATGACGGCCATAAAGCCTGAACTGAAGGTCGCCCAGGCTCAGGAAAAACCTGACGCCAAAGCCGCCTACCAACAAACCCAGGCGAAACCTTTGACGGGAGTCTTGGTCAAAGGGATCGAAGACGTCTTCGTACGCTACGGCAAATGTTGCACCCCTGTCCCGGGAGAACCCATCGTGGGATTTTTGACCCAGGGCAAAGGAGTGACTGTTCACACCTCCGACTGTCGCTCTTTAGTGGGCTTAGACCCCGACCGATTCATAGACGTCACTTGGGACACCAAACGAGCGGAAGAAGTCACTTACGACATATATATCAAGCTGCAAATTTTACACGTCCACGGCGCCCTCAGCAGGATCGTGGCCGTAATCACTGAACACGTGGAAGACATAGTCGAAGCTCACACCGGAGACGCGAAAGAAGGGCGACTTTGGTTTAGGGTTGCGGTAAATGATTTCAACCAATATTTAGGGATGCTCTCAGCCCTCAAAGCCATGACCAACGTGGTGGAATGGGTCGAGCGCTTTTACCCGGCCGACTCGGATAACTACCAAGCCGATCAGCTTTGAGCCATCGTTATTGAACTCTGCCAACCAGCGAAAAACCGTCCAAATTGCGAGGCCGTCAAGCAATCAGTCACGAACCAAACCTACGGTCGTCCTCTATGATGGAAGCCGAGTCCCGCTGCCGAGAAAAAATGGGTCAGCGAAGGACGGAAAGGCGAAATGCCCAATGGCGACGTGACGTGGGCGACCTTTTCGCTCGCAGGCGCAGTCGGCGATGCGGCGGCGACTGAATATGCCGCCGGTCGATCATAAGTTCCATTTTCTTTTAGAAGCTTTGGAGCATACTTACGTCGTAACTTTTCTGTTGTAAATCAATTCGGCTTGGAGTATAATTTGCTCGTGATTTCTCGCTTGTCTTAAGTTTTTGCGAGCGTTGAATTTTCCCATGATGGTCGCGAGGGTTCCTCCTACTCGCTTGTTTGCTACGTTTTCACCCAACCTCAAGTGGAAAACTATCGCAAAATCATACATAAAGCTATGCTGTTCGCAAAGGCTACTTAAAGCCTAAGAGCCGTTTGAGGTCCAGAGACCGGCGAACTGCCTATCGCCCTGATTAATAAGGGATTGAGACTCGACTAGTTAGCAATATGAGTGAACGTTTCCAAATCTACCATCGCCCTGATTAATAAGGGATTGAGATATGGTTCCAGCCGGCAGCAACGACAGGTCTAAGATATCTACATATCGCCCTGATTAATAAGGGATTGAGACTTGCTGACATAGCACAAATTTGTCGTCATATTTACTATCGCCCTGATTAATAAGGGATTGAGACTCGACTAGTTTTTAGTATGAATGAACGTTTCCAAATCTACCATCGCCCTGATTAATAAGGGATTGAGATGTTTGTGTTTCGTTATTCGTTATTCGTTCTTTCCAAACATTATCTATACCCCGAGAGCGAAAAAATCGTCCAATATTCAATTGGGGATGGGGTTGTGGATTTGATTTTAAAATTAAAATTGCGCGCGCAAAACTTCTAAAAGCCCTACGACTAAAACTCCTTAGCAGCCTCCGTCACTTCCAAAAATTATGACTTATCTAAAACAATCGGACTCGTTCAATTCGCAGGATTCATCAAATTCGCAGGACTCCATAAATTTGCAAGACAATCTAAAACGTCAAGATTCTCCAAATTTGCAAGTTAATCCAGCCAAGAAAATCCGTCTCTACGATCTGAGCTCTGATGAATTGGTCGATTTTGCCGTCTCCATAGGCGAGAAACCTTACCGAGGCCACCAGTTGGCCTCTTGGCTCTTTAGAAAAGGCGCCGACGACTTGGAGCAAATGACTGACATTTCCCGCAAAGTCAGAAGCAAAATCTCCGAGACGGCGACCTCCCAATCCCTTTTGAAACCTATCTCCGTCGACCTCAGCCCAGACGGCTCGATTAGAATTTTATGGGAACTTTCAGACGACGAAAAGGTTGAAAGTGTCGTCCTGCCGGAGCGGGACCACCTGACGCTTTGCCTTTCAACCCAAGTCGGTTGCCGAATGGGTTGTCGATTTTGCCGCACCGGCACTTTGGGTTTGACAAGAAACCTAAGCCCAGGCGAGATCCTCGGACAGATCGTCGAGGCTAAAAAAATAATTACTCATCCCCTGCCCCTAACCAACTTGGTCTTTATGGGTATGGGAGAACCGCTTGAAAACGCCGAAAACACCCTCAAAAGCATCGCCGTCATCACCGATCCCGCTCTTATGGCCTTTTCCATGCGCCGCATATCCGTTTCAACTGTGGGAGTCATCCCTGAGCTTAAACGTCTGTCGTCTTCCGGCGGGATCAGCGTCGGCTTGACCATCTCCCTGGGCTCGGCGACCGATGAGATCCGAAGCTCCATCATGCCCGTCAACAAAGCTTGGCCTATTGCGGAGCTCAAGCAGGTCCTATTGAACTTTCCCCTGCAAAGAGGACGCCGCCTGACTTTCGCTTATGTCCTTTTAAAAGACGTCAACGACAGCCCCCAGCAAGCTCAGGCTCTTTCTCGGTTTTTAGGCGGCTTAAAAGCCAAGGTCAATCTCATTCCGTTCAACCCTTGGCCCCAGGCTCCATTTCAAAGCCCTTCCCAGGACGCCGTCGATGCCTTCAAAAAAGTCCTCACCGATAAGCACCATACCGTCATCGTGAGACGCTCCAAAGGCCAATCAATAGGGGCCGCCTGCGGTCAGTTAGCCGCCGAAATAACCAAAAAGGATTCCGATTAATCGAGCTGCTCGGACAAGCAAGCAAGCAGGCAGGCAGGCAGGCAGGCAAGGCCTTT
>JAISZP010000233.1 GCA_031269135.1 Deltaproteobacteria bacterium
TTTTCCGCCGTGTTTCTGCGCTTTATGACAGGTATCACTGCGGATGGATTAGGGGATCCATATGTGTCTGTGGCTATATCGTAGGTAAACACACCCAACCTACGGTTTCTATAAATACCGGCATCTTCGTCAATCACTCTGCCCAAGCTGACCTGTGTTGTCTTGACTTTGCCATCGACCCTTTCAGATTTGCAGATTTTTGCATACTTGACCCCGCTCTTCACATCATAACCAATGTACATATACAACCTCCGTATCATGTAATTAGAAAATCAAATTAATAATTACATGATACATCGGGACATACTGATTGTCAAGGAAAATATTGCGTAGCTTTGTTCTTTTTCGCTTCAATCAGGATAATTAGAATTTCTCACAGGGAACTACAGTTAAGCCTATCAGTTTCGCGCAATCGCGTCCTTAACCGTTCATCGGAAAAATACCCGTCAGCCGAAACGACCGGTGATGTAATTTTCCGTCTGCCTTTCTTGAGGAGATGTGAACAATTCCAACGTTGGACCAAATTCGATTAGTTTGCCCATATAGAAAAACGCGGTCCTATCCGAGATCCTAGCCGCTTGCTGCATATTGTGAGTGACGATCACGATGCTTAAATCCGCGCTTCTTATCCACTCCTCGACTTTAGCCGTAGCTATCGGGTCTAAGGCGCTGGTAGGTTCATCCATCAATAAGATGTCCGGCTCCAAAGCCAGAGCTCTAGCTATGCAGACGCGTTGCTGTTGCCCGCCGGAGAGTTCCAAAGCGGATTTATTCAACAGATCTTTGACCTCATCCCAAAGAGCCGCTGCCTTAAGGGCTTTTTCCACCACCTCATCGAGTTCCGAAGTCTTTCTTACGCCCACCAGCCTTGGTCCATAACAAATATTGTCGTAGATCGACTTGGGAAAAGGGTTCGGCCTCTGAAAAACCATGCCGACCCGTCTTCGGATATCGACAGGATCCGCCCCAGGGCCGTAAATGGAATCGCCCCCGATGGTTATCTCGCCGGCCAACCTTGCCCCTGGGACAAAATCGTTCATCCGGTTCAAGAGCTTTAAAAAAGTCGATTTGCCGCAGCCTGAGGGACCGATGAAGGCGGTCACCTCTTTGGCCATGATGTCTAAACTGATGTCCTTCAAGGCCTGGAAATCTCCATAGTAAAACGAGATTCCTTTGGCGCTGATGATGGTTTTTCCTCCATTTGCGCCCCTTTCTTAGCTTAGCTCTAATTAATATCGCGACCATCGACATTCCCAACACGAGAGCCAGCAAGACCAAACAACTGCCGAATTGCTGAGGCTTGGTTTCGGCGATGTGGCTGCCGTTGGTCGATAGGTTGAAGATGTGAGTGGTCAAAGCCATGACCTCGTTGAATACCGAATCGGGCAGAGCGGGACTGAAAGCGGTGGCCGCCGTCAAGGTGATCGGAGCGGTTTCCCCCGCCGCTCTTCCCAGAGCTAGAATCGCCCCCGTCAACATGCCTGGGAGAGCCGCCGGAAGCACCACTTGCCTGACCGCTTGCCAGCGGTTGGCGCCCAAAGCCAAAGCGGCTTCCCGAAAAGACCCTGGGGTCTGCCGCAAGGCCTCTTCAGCCGCCGCCGTGACCGTAGGAAGGGTAAGAAGCCCCAGAGTCAAGCAGCCGGACAATAAAGAGCGGCCGAAGCCGAAGGTCGTAACGAACAGCGACAAGCCGAACAGGCCGAAGACGACTGACGGGACGCCGGCTAAATTTGTTATCCCCAGCCGAATGGATGTCAGCAGCGGCCCCGGTTTCGCGTACTCGGCCAAATAAATCGCCGCCCCGAAACCGAGCGGCAAAGATATCAACATCGACCCTAAGGCCAGATAAAGCGTTCCTACGATAGCCGGCAAAATGCCTCCGCTCGTCATGCCGTCTTTGGGAAATTCAGTCAGAAAGGACCAATTGATCGCCTCGAAAGCGTTCACGAATATGAACGCCAATAGCGCTCCCAACACCACGACGACGAAGAGAGCCAAGCCTCTTATGAGCAGCAAGGCCAGAGCTTCACGTCTCTTGCGGGCTAGTTTGCCGTAGCCGGTGATAAGCATGGCACATTTCCTTTTAACGGCGGGTACGCCAACGACGGCTTAGATACCACGACAACATGTTGAAAGCCAGAGTCAGGAAAAAAAGCAACACCCCCAAAGCGAAGAGGGCTTGATAATGGCGGCTCCCGATGGCGGTCTCCCCCATCTCGGCCGATAGGGTGGAGGTCAAGGGCCTTATGGAGTCGAACAAGGAATTAGGCACCTGAGCGGCGCCGCCCGCGACCATGAGCACCACTAGAGTCTCTCCCAGCGCCCGGCCCAAGCCCAGTATCACCGCAGTCGACAAACCCCCTAAGGCGGCCGGGGTGGAGACTTTCCAGATCGTCTCCCACTTGGTGGCGCCTAAAGCGTAGGAGGCGTCTTGAATGTCTTTGGAGACTGCGGACAAGGCGTCCTCTCCCAATGAAGCGACCGTGGGGGTGGCCATCAAAGCCAATATAAGGCTGGAATTTAAAAGATTCAGGCCGGTCGGCACGTCAAGCACGTTTTGCAGAAAGGGAGCTATCACCACCATTCCGATGAGTCCTAAGACGACCGAAGGGATTGAGGCCAAAAGCTCGATGATGGGCTTGAGCCACTGCCGCATCGAAGGACCGGCGATGCAGGCCAAGTACATGGCCAGTCCCAACCCTAAAGGTCCGGCCAGCAAAGTGGCCACGAAAGTGACTGAAAGAGACCCGGCCACGAGCGAAAATGAACCGAACGAGGGGTTGGGATAGGTGGGATACCAATCTTTGGAGGTTAAAAACTCCCACACGCTAAGACCTTGAGAATCGGGCCGGTCAAAAAAGAGTCCCACCGACTCGCTGAACAAAAAGACCATGATCAAAAGCATTTGACCCATGGCCAAAATTGCGCATACTAAGAAAAAATACCGTGAACCCTTCTCCGCCGGCGACAGTCTTGGCCTTAAATGGAAGGGCTTCGAGTCCTTAGGAGTTTCAGAGCGGTTTATCGCGTTTTGCGGCTGCGTCATTCTTCGCCCTCCGTAAGCTCAGTCTTCGGAGCGGGCAAAAAACCCTCTTTCTCTATCAGGGCTGTTTGGTCATCTGAGAGAATGAACTCTATAAACTTATCCACCTCAGCCGATTTATCCGTCCGGGAAAAGAGGTACAAATCTCGCTTTATGGGATAGGTGTCGTCTGTGACCGTCTGGATGGAAGGCGCGACGCCTTCGACCTTAAGCGCTTTGACTTGCTCGGAGACGAAACCCAAACTCACGTAGCCGACGGCGTAGCGATTGCCGGCCACGGCATAGGCCACCCCGCCGCTTGAGG
>JAISZP010000231.1 GCA_031269135.1 Deltaproteobacteria bacterium
TATTGGTTGTCTATAACGACAACCGCATGTCCATCAGCCCTAACGTAGGAGCTTTAAGTCAGTATCTATCGTTAAAATTGACCACACCTGAGCATATCCAGCTTCGAGAGAGGGTGAAAACCATCCTGGAGAGGTTCATGCCTCAAAAGGGCAACAGGTTCATACGCAGATTCCAGAGGGCGGAAGAATCTCTGAAGGCCTTTCTGGTTTCTCCCACGGCTTTCCTGGCCGCTTGGGGCTTTAAATACATCGGACCGATAGACGGCCACAACCTGCCTCGTCTGGTGAGCGCTCTGCGGCAAGTAAAGGTCTTAAAAAAACCTGTTCTGCTTCACGTAATGACCACCAAGGGCAAAGGCTTTCTGCCCGCCGAGAAAAACCCTCTCGCTTTTCACGGCGTCGGGCGCTCCAAAAGCCTTGCGGACGATTTGCCGACTCAGACCAGCCTTACGCAAACCATCAAAAAGACATACACCGACGTCTTCGGCGGATTTCTGGTTCACACGGCCCGTACCGAAGAAAGGTTGACGGCTGTGACTGCGGCGATGAGCCAGGGAACAGGTTTGGAAGAGTTCTTCGCTCTCTTTCCCGAGAGGGCTTTCGACGTCGGCATCGCCGAGCAGCATGCGGTGACCTTCGCCGCCGGTCTGGCCGCTTCCGGCTTGAAACCGGTGGTGGCGATATACTCGACGTTTCTGCAAAGAGCCTTCGATCAGCTCTTCCACGATGTGGCCCTGCAAAAGCTTCCGGTCGTCATAGCTGTGGATCGGGCGGGATTGGTCGGAGAAGACGGTCCGACTCATCACGGATGCTTCGATCTTAGCTTTTTGAGGTTGTTGCCGAATTTTACCGTCTTGGCTCCTCGCGACGAGCACGAATTAGTCGAGATGTTTCGGTTCGCCTTGACTCTTGACGGTCCCTCAGCCGTCCGCTACCCGAGAGGGCCGGTGACCGGTCGTCACCCCCACAACGGGCCGCCCATCAGCTTAGGCAAAGCGGAGGTCATGTCGGAAGGGAGCGATCTCGCCATCGTGGCCATCGGCCAAACAGTCTGGGTGGCGGTGGAAGCGGCCCAAAAACTCAAAGAAAAAGGGATTGACGCGCACGTTCTCAACATGCGTTTCATTAAACCCATCGACTCCCAGGCCTTGGCGGAGGCCGCAGTCAGATGCGGAAAAATCATCACCATCGAAGAAAACAGCATGGCCGGCGGCCTCTACGGCGCCGTCGCCGAGACTTTAAGCTCGCTGAATTTAGATAAAGCTCTCAAGATAAAAGGTCTGGGTTTTAACGATATCCCTGTCCCGCCCGCGACTCAAAGCTGGCAGAGGGCGAGCTTAGGACTCGATCCTCAGGGCCTGGCCCAAGCGGCGCTTGATTTTTTTCCTGAACTGAAGGTCGACAAGACAGTTTACGCTTAAAAAAGTTTTTGATAGGCAAGTTCTTGAGAAACAAGTTTCGACAAGCAGGTTCTTGAGAAACAAGTTTTTGATGAATACGTTCTTGACATGCAAGTTTCGACAAGCAGGTTCTTGATAGGCAAGGTTTCGATAAATGAGTTTTTGATGAACAAATTTTTGACAAACAGGTTTTTGACGCCGCAATCGCTTTTCACTCTTTTTTCATATGCTTCTTTACCTTAAAGCAATTTCTTCTTTTTCACAATTATGGCTACGCACGGTGGATACTTATGAGCGAAACTCCAATCATCAAAAATGATGTTTCTCAGGCTTGCGATGCCGAGCCTGACTCTTTAAATAAAGAAGACGCCCTGGCCCGACAAAGGGCGCAAACTGAAGAAACGCCCAATCAAACGGGCAGTCAAGAGCCTGAGAAATCTCAGTCGACGGCTTTGGAGCCGATCATTGCGGAAGATCAGACCATAGCGCAAAAGAAGGGGTTTCCTATTCTGGCCTGGGTCAAGGCCTCGAGACCCACCTTTTTCGTAGCCACCTTCATCCCGCTGTTTTTAGGCTATTTCGCCGCCGATAGATATGATGGACTCAATAGACCCGGGATGTTCGGCCTGATTTTGCTGGCCTGCTTTTTAGTCCATTTCGCCACTAACCTGGCCAACGATCTGTTCGATTACTCTCAAGGAGTCGACACCAAAAAAACGATAGGCGGCTCAAGGGTCATCCAAGACGGAAGCATCAGCACGGGACAGATCAAAATCGCCTTATTCGCCTGTTATCTAATTTCCTTGTGCTTAGCCTTCGTTATAGTAGGCTCCAGCAAGATCCTTTGGTTGATGGTGATCTTCGCCGCCTTCTCCAGCTTCTTCTACGTTTGTCCTCCCATAAAGTATGGACACCGAGGCTTTGGGGAAGTCTTCACCTTTCTGAACATGGGCTTGATTATGACCGTAGGCACCCACATGGCGCTTACGGGCCGAGTAGACACGAGAATCATAAGTTTAGCCGTCCCAGTAGGCGTTATGGTGGCTGGAATACTTTACTATCAAAGCCTTCCTGAAATAGAGACCGACAAAGCGGCGGGCAAAAAGACCTTAGCGGGCATACTCGGAAAAGAAAAAGCCGCCTTGTTCCAATTTCTGCTTTGGCCGCTGGTATGGCTGTTGATGATAAACCTATGGTGTTCTAAGCTGGCTGCTTGGCCGGTTCTCTTGGGACCGGCGACCTTCCCTATCCACTGGATCATCACCCGTAAGATTAAAAAAACCGAAAACTGGCTGGATCTTGACCGCTCAGGCATCCTTATCCGTATTATGTATTTACTTAACGGTCTATTGTTGATCTTGGGCGTGCTTCTTCTTCCGCCTTACCCGTTAGACGCGGCCAGCAAGCGCCCGACCGAGCAGCCCGCCATCACCGCCCCGGCAGCGGCGCCCCAAACGCAGCAGGCCCCGGAACAGCAAACGATTGCTCCGGAACTGACTGCGCCGCCGGAATCAATCGAAGCGCGGCAAGCCCCAAACAATGCGCTTGAACCCGCAGAATCCGCTAAAGATGTTGAAGGCGCTGAAGATGTCGCAAATACTGAACCTGCTGAACCTGTGCAGCAACAGCCGCCCGCTTCTGAGCCTGCTTCGCCGCCTGCAGTCCCGGCTGATGCCTCCGCCGGCGATCAACCAAGCGTCCCCGCTGCCCCGACCGAGTTAGCGACGGATCAACAAACGCAAAGTCAACAAGCACAAAGTCAACAAGAGCAAACATCCGACCAGTCCGCGCCTCAAGCAGAGACTTCAACCTCTTCTGAGAAAAGCGGTTTACCCTCAACGCCTTTTGTCGAATCCGAACAAGCCGATCAGATTGCGCCGGAACAACAAAATCTAGAACAGCAAACATCGGAACAGCAAACACCGGAACAACAAACGCCGGAACAACAAACCCAGCAACCTTCGGAGCAAATCTCTCACCCTCTGCCTCAGTCGACCCAGATAACCTTCTCAGGACCTCCATCTTCGGCGGGAACGCAGATTAAAATTTCCGAGACGCTTAAAACCGATGAGGTTTCCGAGGCATCGAAAAACGAGGCCGATTCTCTGACGACGCAACCTATTAAGCGGACCTGGCCTCCTGAGCGAGTGCAACTAATCTAAAACCGCTTT
>JAISZP010000234.1 GCA_031269135.1 Deltaproteobacteria bacterium
GACGATCAGGCAGCAGGCGTAGAGTGTCAGTACATAATCTTTAACGTATATTTTTGAGCCTATAGGCATTTTGAACGTTTTGCCGACCTCAGCAAAGCGATCGGCTTTTTCTAAACCGCTATTCCTGCAGGCGAGCATGGCTCGATCAACGACTTTGGAAAAATTCTCCCGCTTCGAGTATTCCAAACGTTAGCCAAAGCCAGATTGAGGACTTCTTGCGTGAATGGACGCTGCACGGAAGCAAGGGCGTGAGCGAGCAGTACTGCTATGATCTGACCTCGGCGCCGTCGCGCAATATGTCAAATCCATACGTGGAGCGGGGTCGCAACCGTGATGAAGAAGACCTCGCACAGATGAACATTGCGCTGCTCACCGGCGTGAACAGCCGCATCCCCACTTATTACGAAATACATCCCGGCTCAATGTCAGACGCCAAGACCCTCGCCAGTTTCATCAAGCGGATGAAACAATATGGCACGGAGCGGACACGCATCCTGCCGGATCGCGGCTTTTACTCGGCGACGAACATAAGCCTCATGCTCGAAACCCGTATAGGTTTTTATATCCCTGTGCCTACAACGGTAGGCCGGCGAAACAAATTTATTGATGCGTGTCGAGATGAGGTGGAGATGCCTGAGCATGTGATGACCTTTTTTGAAGACCAACGCGAAGCCTTATACGGCATGACTGTTCCGGACAAGATTGATGGGCGCAGGGTCTGGAAGCATCTATGCTTCGATGGGGCACGTCGGACAGAACACGTCGCCTCGCTGTTCGCGGCGCTCAGACGTTGGGAGAGTGAGCTTTTAAGCGGTGACGCCAAGGAGAAGAACAAGTGGGCCTACGAGCGTTGCTTCACGGTCAAGACGACCCCTAAACGAGGTCTAAGGTCATGCGTAAGCAAGAGGCCATCAACGCCTGGAAAAGCGATCAAGCTGGATACTGGGCAATGCTGACTAACTGCGAGAGGGACGCGAAGGCGGCGCTTGAGGCCTATCGCGAGAGAGAGCTGGCGGAGTCGCAGTTCGATGACATGAAAAACGATCTTGTTATGTACGGAATTCGCGCACATGGGCCGAACACAAGGCCAGGACGTACCTTCGCGCAATTCCTTTCGCTCATCCTTACCGCTCAAATCAGGGTCGTCATGGCTTCCGCCTGGAAAAACCGCATGGATATGCCCAAGGAAGACACAGGCTTCCTCGTCGCTACTCGCTGACGGAGATGACGTATCGACTCGGGTCGCGCCGCAAAACTACCTTCTCAAACCGCTACGGCGGGGTAGTGACTGCCCCCGCCAAGGCCCAGCGGTCAATCTTTCGGGCCTTCGGGATTTCGGCTAGCTGACCTTGCTATAATTTGCTGTGATTTTGGGTTTTTTATTATCGAAAAACGATTAAACAAATATTTGCTGCGCGTAAAAATGTCGCTAAATGACTTGTTCCGAACAACCAGCTCTAGAGTGCTCGCTATTGGAGACGAAGCCTCGAAAAGTTCACCGGAAACCATGACGTTTACCGAACACGATAAATGGAGTCTTACGCCTTAAATAGTTCAGCGCCCTTGACTATGCTCAAGAAAAAAGATTTGCTCAAGAAAAAAGTTCGGCTAGGCCTTCGGCTAAGGAAATTGAAGCTTCAAATCCCAAAATATTCTTCGCTTCGTCGATAATCGCGGCCGAATCGATAGGGTCGCCTTCTCTTGCTGGAGCGTGGAGAGGCTCAAGAGCGTCCGGAAAAATACGTTTCATCAGCTGCAAAAGTTCGTTGATGCTTATGGCCTGACCGGCGGCGACGTTAAAAACGCCGTCTGAAGGCTCGATGACGCTTCCAGCCGACATGGTGGCTCTGACCACGTCGCGCACGTGGATGAAGTCTCTGGTCTGCCGACCGCTGCCGAAGACTACGGCGGGTCTGCCTTCCGAGAGGGCCTTTACGAAAATGGGTATGACTCCGGCGTCCGCTCCGTCGGGCGACTGCCGAGGCCCATAGACGTTAAAGTAGCGAAGACAGATGGTCTTGACGTTGAAACTCCGACTATAAAAAAGGCCTAAATGCTCTCCTAAAAGTTTAATCGCCGCATAGGGGGTATTGGGCTGGGGGGTCATCGTTTCCACGTGAGGAGAGGGCAGATCGCCGTAAACGGCGCTGGAAGAGGCGTAAACCAGCCGCTCGACGCCGCCTTTGGCGCTTGCTTCAAAGACGTTTAAAGTCCCTTGCCCGTTGATTTCCAAGCACAGTTTGGGGTCGTTTAGGCTCTGCGGCACTGAAGACATGCCGGCCAGGTGATACACCACTTTTGCCCCGGCGATGATGTTTTCCACCTGCTTTTGGTCTCTGACGTCCGCTTGATGAAATTCCATCGATTTTTCCACCTGAGAGAGGTTGCTGAGCTTTCCGCTGGAGAGGTCGTCAAGCACTCTGACCCTGAAGCGTTCCTTGACGAGGGCTTCCACTAGGTGAGAGCCGATGAAGCCCGCGCCTCCCGTAACGACGATTAAAGGCGAGCCGTAGTCGGCTGATGCCGCTGAAGGATTACTCATTTAAACTGCTCTTTTAAAACTATTCATTTAAACTACTCATGCAAACCGCTAATCGGCGCCGCTCGCTCGATTGCCGTAGCCGAACCAGGCGGTTTTAAACCAGCTCTCTTGGTAGATTTTCTTGAAAGCCGGCTCAAAGGCGGCCTCGCTAAAAGACGGCCATAAAAGGAAATCCTGATCCTGGGCCGTGTGACTGAGCAAGGGGGCGATTTCTTCTTCGTCGCCGCCCCAAGCCGCCAAGCGGGCCCTGGCGTATCGGCTGGACCCGGGGCTGTCGGCTTCAGCCAGGTCCCATAATTTATGGGCCTCGCCTACTAAATAAGCGGCGTCGTTTGGAGCGATCAAGCTCATCTCCGCCAAAACCAAACCTTTATCGGCGAGCATAAGCGAAGTTTCGGAAGGCAGAGAGGCCGCCTGCTCCATTTTTGAGGACGGCTCAGGGAAAAGCGGAAACTCTTTCGCCGCTTGGTCCAAAAGATCCAAAGACAAGCGGTAAAAGGCCATCTGGTCCTCCAGCGGCGGGTATCCGCTGGAGGCTAATCGTCTAAAGAAACCGGCCAATCTGATCTTGTACCAAGGGGGAAGTCCCCAGTGGTCTATGGAGTTGATGTAACGGGAAACCTCTCTATTCAAGTTGGCGGCAAGTCTTTCCCGAAAGCTGAAAGACGCCAAAAAAACGGCTTGGGAGAAATCTTTTTGCGATAAAAGTCCCTCGGTAGGCGGGAAGGCCCAGTTTATG
>JAISZP010000341.1 GCA_031269135.1 Deltaproteobacteria bacterium
ACAAGCAGTACGGCTTTGCGAAGTTTATCGTCGTCGTCCCGAGCGCAGCTATCCGTGAGGGCGCCCATAAGCCGTTTCAGACGACTGCGGAGCATTTCGCGCAAAGCTGCGACGACGCACCCGCGCGCTGTTTTCTATATGACGGCAAGAAACTGTCGAACACTCGCCTTTTTGCCGCGCCCACCGACATTGAGATAATGATTTTCGACATCGACGCTTTCAACAAAGTCGGAAAACGTCGCCAATCAGGCGCAGGACAGGCTTTCCGGCGATTCGGACATGTCGTGCATAGCCGATACGAACCCTATTGCTATTATCGACGAGCCGCAGAGCTTGGACGATACGCAGAGCTTGGACGACGCGCCCAAAGCGAAAGAGGCCGTCTAAACGCTCAATCCGCTTGCGGTCTTGCGTTTTTAGGCGACGCGCCGCGAGAAAATCAATCTGCTGCGCCGCATTTTTAGGGGAAGTTTTTAGTCCGCCGCTTCCAACTCAAAAATAGCTGCCGCCTTTCTTCCCCAGACCCTTGTTTTCGTAAGGTTCCAAGGTTTAAGCGCCTCGGCGTCCAAAAGCTTGAGGCTCTCGGGCGCTTGTTCCCAGACGGCCACTGATCCCGGCTCGGCTAAAGCTGATGGAGCGAGCTTATTTAAGAGCATTTTGGCGATTGATTCATCTTGGTATGGCGGGTCCAGCAAAATTAAGGAAAAGGGGCTTTGGTTTTGAATGGCCCCCATCTGGCGGGGCAATTCCAGCTTCAACACCTTTGTCGCCTTGCGATGGCAGGGCTGGAGTTTTTGGATGTTTTGGCGTATGACGACCGCCGCTCTGGGGTCTCGGTCGCAAAACGTGACGCTTGCGGCCCCTCTCGAAAGAGCTTCCAAGCCCATAGCCCCGGAGCCTGAAAAGGCGTCTAGGACGTCAGCTCCGCTTATGATGTCTCCAAGCATCGAAAAGACGGCCTCCCTCACCATAGAGGCTGTAGGACGAGTGATGCTCGCCGGAGGCGTCGATAGAGCAAGGCCTCGGTAAAATCCGCCGCTGATCTTGACCGTCACTGCGGCCCCGCTCCCCAGACGGCGGGATTAGCCCCTATTTCAATCATTTCTTGGATGGTCAAATCAATGGCCTCGGAGCGGCACGTTCCGGATTTAGGACTCCAGACGGCGATGGTCGCGCCGCCCCTGGTAAGAATCAGATCTTTGGGATTCAGCGAAACCGAAGAGATTCTCCTGCCGCCGACATATAATTTATCGAGTCGGCAGTTGTTGTTTTCGGATAAAACTTGCTCGATTTTTTTCCAAAACGCGGGCACCGATTTATTGGGACTTTTAAAAATGTCTTTTAAGGTCAGCGGAGCGCCGGTGGTCAGATTGTAGTTGGTGAAGCTATAGTCGACGGTTCCTCGCAGGTGACTGTTTTGCCTAAAATTGCCGATGAAGCGCTCGACTTCAAAGAGAGACAGATATCCGGCCGATGGTGTTTGGAAGTAATATTTATGTTCTATTCCAATCGGCAGACACACCCCCAAACAGCCGTAAAAATCGTTGCACGTCAGCTGCAAGGCTCTTTTCTTGGCTTGGTTGAAATTCTTTTCCGCCGCCTTAAGCAGCCTTTGGTCCAAGGCCTCGCTTCCGGTGTTTGAAGGGTATTCGATGGAGATGTAAATCAGATCCGTCGGGCAGGTGGGAGAGGTCAGCTGATGCTGAAGGATGTGGCGTTTGACGTCCGCCGGACCGTCGGAGAGCGGGACGCCGTCGTCGTAGCACTGCCCGTCCTCGCATATTCCAGGCCAGCCGCCTAGGTATCGGGAGGTGACGAAGGCGCTGAGACTTTCAGCAGAGAAAAAAAACAGCGCCGCTATGATGATGATGAGTTTAAAGCGGATGTCGCGAGCGTTCATGGGCGCCCAGGGTTTCTAAAACAGCCCTAGCGAGAATCGGGGCCACTGGTTTTAGGGAAGCTAAAAAGCCCAAGCTCGACGCCCCCGCGCTATCGGCTGCAGTTTTGTCGGTGATGAAACGAGTCAGTGAAGCAGCTAAAGTTTTCGCGTCGTCTACTTGAACTGCGCCGCCGCATTCAATCAAGGCTTTGGCCTCGTTGTCGAAACTGGACATGTAAGGGCCAAAAATGATGGGCTTTCCGCAAGCCGCCGGCTCTAAAGGGTTATGGCCGGCGCCTTTCAAAAGACTGCCCCCAACCAAAGCCACGTCGGCGATTCGGTAAAGAGAGCCTAATATGCCCATGCGGTCCAAGATGACGACTTGAGCATCTTTGAATAGTTCGTCTCTAATAAACTCATTATCGGCAAGTTCATTTTTGGATAGCTCGTTTTTTGAAAGCACGTTTTCGGCAGGTTCACTTTTTGAACGCTCGTTTTTTGCAAGTTCACTTTTTGAAAGCTCGTTTTTAAAAAGATCCCCTTTAGCAAGAGCCTTGGAAACCTTGGACTCCTGCTGCGAAAAAAGACGCGCTTCAAACCCTAACCCTTGGACTAAGGCCATGACTTGATCGATCCTAGTCAGATGCCGAGGAGCTAAAAGCAAATTCGGCTTCAGAGGCGCCATCCGCTTGACGGCGGATAATATCAGCTCTTCTTCGTCCGGGTGCGTCGAGCCGGCTACGATTATGGGAGTTTCGGCGGCATGAGAAAATCGGTCGGAACTATTTTTTTCTTCCCTGGTTTTCCCAAGAGTCGCTTCCTTTGTTTCTTCCCTATCTTGTTCCCCAGCTTTTTCACCGTCTTTTTGGGGAGCTTTTCCTAAAGCTGTCTCAAAAGCATTTTCCGAAGTCGATCCGCTGATTTTTTGAGCAGGAAATGCAATTGCCCTACCATCTTGAGCCTGAACTGGAACTTGGGCTTGATCTTGATCTTGATCTTGACCCTGGGCTTGTGTTTGAGTTTTGCTTGGCAGGTCTTGGTTTGAGCCGTCTCTGCCGCTGAGGGCGACGCAGGCTTGGTTTATCAGACCATCGAATTTAGGCGAACCTAACACGACGACCTTGGAAGGATCGGCCCCAAGAGCCAAAAACCTCTCTTTATCGAGATCGCTTATCACCGCTAAAAGAGAAAGAGAGGATAAAACGGGTTTCATGAAAAAGCGGATCTTTTGGTAGCCTTTTAGAGACTTGGCGCTTAGGCGACCGGATACGACCATCACCGCGATGCCCCTTAAACGGCATTGGTTGATCAATTCCGGCCAAATTTCAGTTTCGATGACGACTAAGGCTTTTGGGGCGACGCGGTCCAAAGCGCGGGAAGGCGAGCCGAAAAAATCCAAGGGCGGGGCCATAAGCTGGGTCTTGGTCGGGAGGTTTTCGCTGGCGTACTTTAAGCCTAACGGGGTTCCCACCGAAAGCACGAAAGGGGAATCGTCGCCCAGTTCTCTTAAGCACGACAAGACCGCTATGGCGCTTTTAGCCTCTCCCACCGAAGCGCCATGCGCCCACAAGGGCTTGCCGCCTCCGCAAAGAGTGCAGCCGAACCTGTCGGCCCAGCGCCCTCCAAAGCGGCCTTTAAGCACAGGCCCCAGCAAAGCCGGCCCTAAGGCCAAGGCGCCCAGTATTCTATACGGCCACAGCCATGGCGTCAGTGAAAGCACTTATTTCCGTGAAACAAGGGAAAGTTTTGCGAATTTTGCGGCGCTTTTTCCTGAAAAACTCCTTGGTCGATCTGCAAGGGAGGGAATCCTCCTCGCTTAGTGATTTCAGCCACGTAATCACGAGTGTGAGGAAATATCAATTGAGGAAAGAGATGATTTATATATATATCATGTTCGTTCGGCGAGACCGGAAAGGAAAGAGAAAAAAGGGCGGCGAACTCCACTTCCAAAAAAAATGGAGTGAATTGGCTGGGCTGAATCTGAAATATCTGAAGGAATCGAGCCTTAGTGCAGTCTTCGATAAATTCTCCTCTATTGTGCAGACTCAAATTCACCGCTATGAGTTCTCCATGAGGAGGCTGTCTGAAAGCGTGATTTAGAGAAAAAATCGATTTCTGCAACTTTAACTGAACCAGCTCTAATTGTTCTTTCCTCAACGATGAAACCCCCAAACTCGCCGGCTACCATCAGCGAGGGGAATAAAGTATTGATGTCTTCAAGGGCGATTTTTCGTTCCCTTGGTTCTTGTTCGACATATCGCTTCGCTTTTGAAACGTATGGATCGCTTATCGTCTATGATGGCAGGAATTTTTTCAGTCGCCCGGTGAATATTATAGCATAGTTTTTCAATGCTATGATGAATTCAATTCAAGCTTCTATCGTGTAAGCCTCAATGTGACTGTTTTCTTCACTTTTTATGCATATCGTCCGATTGATCCTCTTTTCCAGATCCTCCAAGGCGGGTCTGGCTTCATCCAAAATGAGGTTTTTTATCGAAGGATGCACGGTCAAGGTAAGAGAACTGTTAGGGTAATCGCAAGCGGCCACCTCAAGCTCGCGGAAGGCTTGATGGCAAACGGAAATGGGAGAGAGCAAAAATCCCTGCCCTTGGCAGTAAAAGCAAGGCGAGCGCATTAGCCGGTCGATGTTTTCCCTGGTGCGTTTTCTGGTCATCTCGATGAGGCCCAGTTCGCTCATAGGCAACACTTTGGTCTTTCCCTTGTCGCGATGCAGGTTTTCCTTGAGAGCCTGAAAGATCCTCTCTCGGTTGAATTCCTTTTCCATATCGATGAAATCGATGACGATAAGCCCGCCGATGTTTCTGAGGCGAAGCTGATAGGCGATTTCCCGCACAGCCTCCAAATTGGTCTTTAGGATCGTTTCCTCAAGGTTGTGATGCCCGACGTAGCGGCCGGTATTGACGTCTATGACCGTCAAAGCCTCCGTGGAATCTATCACCACGTACCCGCCGCTTTTGAGCCACACTTTTTTATTTAAGGCTCTGGCCAGGTCCGTTTCCACGTTGTAGGCGTCGAAGAGAGGCGTCGACCCTTCATAAAGCGAGACGTCGGGGGTCTTTTCCGGGGAGAATGAGGTAAGGAAACTGCGTATTTTTTTAAATTGGTCGGCGTCGTCGATGACCAGCCGATCGACTTGGTCGGAGAACAGATCCCGCACCGCCTTAATGGTCGCGTCAAGCTCTTGGTGGACCAAGCCTGGGGCGGAGATGGCGTCGGCCTGGGTTTTTATCTTATCCCACAACTGGACCAAAAAACTCGCCTCGGCTTTTATTTCGTAATCGGTGGCGCCTTCGGCGGCTGTTCTGGCGATGAAACCCCTGTCGTACTTAAAGGACTCCAAAATGTCTCTTAAACGCTTTCTTTCTTCCTCGTCTTCGATTCGGCGGCTGACTCCCAAATGGTTGACCATCGACATGAAGACTATGCGGCGACCGGGAAGAGAAATGTGAGTAGTGACTCTAGCGCCCTTCTGGCCGATGGGTTCTTTGGAGACCTGGACCAGCAGTTCCTGACCTTCGGACAAAAGCGATTCTATCGGCTGGGGACTGGGCATGGGCTGCTCGGTCTCGGTGTTTTGATCGTCGTCTAGCGAGGCCGCTTCTTCTTCGCTTTCCTGTCTGATGGTCTGCTCCAACAGCCGGGTGAACTCTCTTTCGGAGCAAAAGACGTCATCCACGTACAAAAAGGCCGCTTTATCCAGACCGATGTCGATGAAGGCCGCCTGCAAGCCGGGCAGCACTCTAACCACTCGGCCTAAATAGATGTTGCCCAACAAACCCACGCCTTTGGCGCCGCGTTCCAGTTGAAACTCCACCAACACCCCATTCTCCATCAGGGCAATTCTAGTTTCGTAGGGACGATAGTTTATTAAAAGTTCCGAAGACATGAGTTTCGCCTAGCGAGGTTATCGGTTGGAATCAAAGAAAAAGCGGCGGCATGCCGTGAAATGCGGCCCGCTTCTCATGACCTCGGGGCTTGATGAATCGACGAATCCACGAATTCGAGATTTCGGGACTTCACGAATTAACGAATTCGAGATTTCGAGATTTTTTGATGACGCCTTCCTCAGTCATGATGCATAATTCATGATGCATAATTATTGTACAACAAATCCGGCCTAATGTTTTAGGAAAAACCGTCTTATTTCACTAATCGGCGATTTGCGAGAGGTGGAATTTTTGGAGCCTACCCAATACGGCGCGTTGAGGATGCATTTAAGCGAGTCTCTCGCTTTTAGGCGCATCATGGATTTAAGCGCGTCTAGCCTTTAGGCGCGACATGGACTTAGGCGCATAAAAGACGCTAAAGACGAGAGGCTAAGCATTCGGCGAGCAGATCCTGCGCTCCCTATTTTAATTTCAACTTGCGGCATCCCGCCGGATCTTTATTTCATGAGCCTGATCATTTAGTCGGATGATTAGCTATGATTAGTGATGTTCGGCGATGATTGGCAGGGTTGCGGGAAAGAGCTATTTGCTTAAAATAGTCGCTGTTTTTGTCGCTATAAGAGGGAAATCCGGTTCCAGGCCCCAAAGGGTCCTAG
>JAISZP010000004.1 GCA_031269135.1 Deltaproteobacteria bacterium
GCTCAAATAACATTATTTACTTAACATGTAAGACCTTTTGCTTTGTAAATTGTTTCGCATCCAGCTTGATCAAGCGCTTGAGGCTGCGGGTCAAGGTTCCGGCGGTTCGTCTAGACTCAAGCGCACCCAATTTCCATTGGCGGCGCTCCCTTTATCGCAAAAAGGTTTGAGGCGCTAGCCGGACAATTATTACGACGCGTTTTGCCAGATGAGGACATTGAAGGCGGGCTTGGAGTTCGCCAGTAACGTCGCCTTGTCCGGATCTTCCGATAAGCCGCCAAGAGACCAGTCGTTTTATTGATGAAAAAGTAAAGGAGGTTGGAATATGCACTTTAGGCCCATAAGTGAGGTCCTTAAGGAAAGGTATATTAATTACGCCAAAGAAGAAGGTAGACAAGAAGGTAGATTGAAAGCTAAAAGAGAAGCAGCAAAAAAATTATTGGCGATAAAAATGCCTGTCAGCGAAATTGCTTCCGTAACTGGCCTTACTGAAAGTGAGATTTTGGCGCTCAAATAACATTATTTACTTAACATGTAAGACCTTTTGCTTTGTAAATTGTTTCGCATCCAGCTTGATCAAGCTCTTGAGGCTGCGGGTCAAGGTTCTGGCGGTTCGTCTAGACTCAAGCGCACCCAATTTCCATTGACGGCGATCCCTTTATCGCAAAGAGGTTTGAGGCGCTAGCCGGACAATTATTACGACGCGTTTTGCCTGGCGAGGCCATTGAAGGCGGGCTTGGAGTTCGCCAGTAACGTCGCCTTGTCCGAATCTTCCGATAAGTCGCTAAGAGACCAGTCGTTTTGTAGTTTGGAAAGACTATGACGCGAGGTAGCGCAGGTGAAAAAGATTGTCTCGGCGTGAGCGCAATGGACTAGCTTAGCTGCATGCGACTTTCAGGGGGGTCATTCTTTAAGTTGATGCAGGAAGCAGTAATGGCCTACTTGCGAATGGCCCTCTTGCGAACGGCATACTTGCTCGGTAAAGACAAAGAGCGCTTCTGGCTGCCCACAAAAAGATGAAGATGAAGAGTTGCGCCTTAAAGCCTAACGTAACGTAACTTGGCAAAGCTTTCGCCCCCCAGCTGCTCGCCGAGGGGGTTAATTTTTTCGATCCGATTAGTCGCCGGGTTATACTGGCGAGCGAAAAGGTCGTCCAAAATCAAGCCGTTTAAATGCGAACGTTCGCATTTTTAAGTCTAGCTATAGTTAATGACTAAAAACGACTGTTTATTTAAATTAATGCAATTTTATGAATAACAATCAAGTTTTTATCTAATATAGCCATTATTCTATTGTTTGCCGATGCTGTTTAAAAACATACCAACATTTATCAGGCTAAAAGGTTGTTGCTCCGTCCCACAACTCGATAAAACCAGATTTTACCAGTTTTTTAAATGCTGTTATTTGCTTATCAGTTATAATATAGTCTTCTGGACAGTGCAACTGACCAAAACTACGAGTCATCGAAACATATATTAATCTTAGTTCTTCTAAATTTAGGTGAAATTGAAATTCTGATCCCGATTTCTTTTCCGTCTCGCAAAGTTCTTTAAATTTTGTCGCTTTCCCAATGGCATCGTCAATAGCCACGAAATCTCCAAGCAGGTGCACTTTTTCGTATTCACGGCCTTTTATCTTATGAGCAGTGGTGGCGATATAATGGGCTTGGCTCTCATTGGACATTTTAGCGGACTGCATCTGGTTATATATAAAAAAAGCTTTTTTATTGTAACGCTTGGCGATTTTGATTCTTGTATTGGCTACGCCGTCATTTGTCGATTCCACATATTCTTCTAATTCATTAATATTTTTAAATTTTTTAATAAAAGGATCATTTATTTGAGAAACTTCTTTGTTTATAAGCCTTACAATCTCTAGTATGGTATCGAATCTATAGCTTTCAAATCCAGTATTATAATAAAATTTCTTATTTTCAATCTGTTTAGCTATGAAATCAAAGAGGCTGGCATTGGTTCTAGCTATGATCAGCTCTCCTGTAGCGACTTTTTTAGGCGGCGCCTCGTCGACTCCAGAAAACGTCTTTGGAGAGCCGAGTATTTTTAGGTACTGGTTGGCGACTTCGGCGATTTCCGCAGGACAACGAAATGATTTGGTGAGGTAGAAATTGGCCGCCCCTTTAACGGCGGTTTTAGCTAAGGCGTCGACGGCGCCGTTAAAGCCGTAGATCTGTTGGTAAGGGTCGCCGACAAAGACTTTTTTCGCGCTGTTGCTGATGATTATGCTGATCATGCAGTCATTCAAATCCTGCGCCTCATCGACGAGGATATAATCAAAATGGTCGAGCGCGTCTCCGACGGTAAGTTCAAAGAGCTTGAGGTAGCCGTTGTGAGGCATGGTGAATTCGCCCGCCAAGGAGGCTTGCCATACGCTCTTGACTAAAGTGAAGATTTGTTTTGGCTTGATCTCGCCGGGACCAAGTTTCGCGGCTATTTTAGCTCTCGAGCTTTTGAAAAATGAGTCCGGAGTCTTATGATCGCTCAGCAACCAATCGTTGTATGCTTCCAAGACGATTCTGGCGATGTCGTACTGCTTTTGAAGATGTTTGACTTTCAGCGGCTTAAGAAAGGGTATGATATCGATAGCTTTGATGTTGCCCAGGGTATTTTGAAATTGTCGACCGCAACGCGAGTAGGCCAGACTGTGGATTGTGCGCACTTCCACGTTGCCGAGTTCGGAAAAAGCCGCTTTAGAGTCCTCGGCTAAGGCTCGGTTGAAGGCTAGATAGAGAATCCTGCTTCGGGGACGAGCTTTGGCGAAGGCTTTGAGGGTAGTCGTTTTTCCTGTGCCGGCGAAGGCCGTTACGGTGAGCACATCTTCGGCGGCTTCCACAACCGCCTTTTGCTCTTGGGTGAGAGGGGTCGTTCTTGCCTTAGCCATTTTTGGCGCCTGACCGCTGTCCCTTAAAGTTAGGTTTGGTTTTTTTCTCGTCAGCCAGCACTGAGGCCGCGATGTCGCTGAGATTTTTCAGAGCTGGCACCACATTGGGCGGGGAGATGGCGTTAGTCTCCAAGAGCTTTAGGACCAAGTCCACAGCGGTTTTTATCGAGCCTGCGGCTTTGTGCGGCTGTATGTCTGCGGCGATTTCTCTTATGGCCGCCGTCAGATCCGTTAAGGTATCGATAGCCGCCTGAATCGTCCCTAGACGCCCCTTTTCAATGAGGCGTGCAGTCAAATCAAAGGCCAGGGAAAGAGCGGGAATCTTTTCCTCCTCATTTTCAATCAAGAGTTTTTGAGCGCTCTTTCCAAAAGACTCCAGAGCTAGCGGCAATTTGGCGACGTTGAGCAACCTTCTCTCCAAAAATTTAAGGGACATTTCCCTGGCGATTTTTAAGGGTAGTTCGGAATTATTGGCCATGATGTTTAATAAGAACCTCGCGGACAGCAAAGCCGCATGACGTTAAGGCAGCATAGATTTAAGGCGACATGGTTTGAAGGCGGCATGGATTTAAGGGCACGTGGCTTGAAGGCCAAAAGGTTTGAAGGCCACATAGATTTAAGGCCAAATGGTTTGGTTCGTCTCGACGTCGATAATCCGGCTTCCGCTAAAAGCGGTCGCCATTTCATGGAGAACTGGCCATCAGAGAACCCAGAGGCTTTAAGCTCGGAAAGTTATCGCAGGTGAATTTCACCACCGACATCAGCGGAACGGCTATTATCATTCCCACGCCTCCCCATAGCCAACCCCACAGCAGGATGGCCAACAGAGTGGCGGTGGGGGATAAATTCACGCTCCGGCCAAGAAAGTACGGTTCTATCCAGTTGCCGTGAACAAGTTCCAATACCACCAGCGCCGCGACGAACCACAGAGATCTAGGCAGGCCGAATTGAATCAGGCACGCCAAAAACGGAGGAATCACCGTCAAAGGGACGCCGAGGTTGGGGATAAAGCTGAAAAAGAAAGCAAATATCCCCCAGCTGGAGGCGAAGTCCACTCCGAAGAGAGAGCACGCTAAAGTCACGACCAGCCCCAAGACGGCGCTTAATATCGTCTTAACCAGCAAATACTTTTGAACTTGGTCGCTCACCGCTTCCACCGCGACGCATAAACGCTCGCCTCTCTCTCCGGGAAAGGCCTGTTTCAGTTTGGTGGGCAGGTACGAAAAGGCCGGCAAAAAATAAATCGTAAACAAGGCGGTAAGAGCGAGATAGCCGGTAAAGCTTATGATTGAATTAAGAAAGCTGGTGACGTACCCTCCAAGCCCGCCTAATCCTTCAAAAGTCATATTGGAAAACTGGGTTTTTATGGAATCCAAAGACAAAAAGCTGAGGCGGTCTCCCAATAAATCGGTCGCCTTAATCAATAAAAGCTCCAACCGCTCTTTATAGGCTGGAAACCCGTCTTTAAAGCTGGTCAGACTCGCGACTATATAGGTGAATATCAACCATACCACCCCTAAACCCACCGCCAGCGACATAATGATGGCGATAATCTTCGGAATACGAATGCGGGTAAAGAGCATCGCCACAGGGTTTAAGGTGCAGCAGATCAAAAATGCCAAAATCATCGGAAGAAAGATAATTTTTAAGTTTATAAGCAATATTGTCAAAAGAAAGACGGAACCCAAGCCGATAAAGAAACCATGAGCACCCTTGATCTCGATTTTTCTGTTTCTTGTTTGTCGGTTTTTGGGGGGAGTAGAGTCAGGGTCAGAGTTAGGATTAGGATTAGGATTAGAGTCGGAGTCGGAGTCGGAGTCGGAGTCGGAGTCGGTTTCCGTCGGACTCGGAGGGATTTCTTCAGCTGGCGATGGCGGGATTTGTCCGCTTTCGCCGACAGGTTGACTAGCCGCTGTTTTGCTAGTAGGATCCTTTTGGGAAATTTCGCCGTTAATAGCCGAATTGACTTCGTCTTGCTCCATTTTTTCTCCCAAAATGATTCGCTGCCCCAAATAGGGGCCGTAAAAAAAGCCGACAAACCTTTTTGCGCTCGGTCGGGGTTTGAAGGATTTTATCGCAAGTCGGCTCATAAGTCCAGTTCCGCCGATCAATAATCAATAGCGCCATAGCGCCATAGCGGCGGCGACGGCAATTCCGCTTTCGCCGTGAGGCTTTTTCATCTCAAGCTTGTTGCGGCTCAATGTCGGTTTTTTCTCGAATGTTTGTTTTTTCTCGAATGCTTGTTCGTTTGTTTTCCCGTTTCCTCTATCGCCTTTTTAACGACAATAGCGGCACGTCTCAGCAACCTCTTCTTTTCCTCTTGCCGCCGTTTTTTAGCCGTCAAAAAAATAATTGCATCTTAACATCAAATCAATGGTATTTTAGCTGTTGAATGAATAGTTTAGTCAAGACTAAAAACGCTCTTATACTAACAAAAAGAACTTTTATGAGATTTATTTCTCAGTTTTTGCTCGGCAGTAGGATATTTTAACCCGCAACGAAAAAAATGGTCTACGGTGATGACGCGGCTCGCTAAAAAGTTCTCAAGTCGGCGTTTTATTCTACCACTGCCGCAGGAAAAGCGGCCGAGGTCCAAGCTTATGCGCAAGATCCAAACTTATGCCAATGACCGTCAAACTTAAGACCATGACGGCAAGCGACGTTTATGACGTGCATCTTTTTTTCCGACGCCCTTGACGACGTCAAATAAGACCATAATGTTGCGCGGCAAGCCTTTGGCGACTAAATTGTTAGAGTATTAATCCGCAATTATTAACAAATATATGTTGAGACCCATTTTTATTTTAAATACCAGCATGTTTCTTAATAACGAGTAGGAATTACCTTTAATTGACGGCAACTCATCAACTAACCAAGATTACGTAAAGCTCGGGCTCTTTGGTCAAAAAATGGATTTTTCCCAAGACAATTTGGATTCTCCATTATGGACTTTCCAGATTGATAGATTTGTGAGATAATCTGTGCTAGAAAATAGTCCGAACGTCTAAAATCGCATAGCGCGGCCAATCGCAAGCCCGCTAAGCGACAAGCCGTCTGTGCCGTCAACCGTCGAATACGTGATTTCACTTTAAGATTTTCCTGTCTTGACGGGCTTAATTTTGTCGCCTCGATACAGAGACGGAATCCTTCTTTTAGTCAAATCCAGCTTTTGATTTTTGGTCGCTCAACAGATAGATTGAAGTTTTTCAAATAGAATCATCAATAAGAGGATTAAATGCCGATTGAACCAGGGACTCCCATAAGCCAATTATACGACAACTTTAGACATTTAATTGAAGAATTTTCCGAAATTGGATTTTCTCTTTATGGCCACTATCAAAATTCCAGCAAGTCTGAAGTTGACCAGAGCAACGAAATTCATAAGCTTAAAGCTAAAATCGCCGTCACCAATCTATCCATCAGAGACACTGTGGAAGCCTTGAGCAAACACCCTGACTTCAAAGCCCCGGCGCCGGACGGTTTCGATGCGACCTTGCTGCGCATGGTGGCCGCTTACGACATCCAAAAAATGACGGTCGTAGGAAAGGGTTATTTTGATTCGTTAAAGAAGATCTTGGATCTGAGCCGCTCGAGTTGGTTCATCGCTGAAGCTACCGACATTCTTATAATGAGGAACTTGGAACAAAATCAGGACGACCAGGCCGTAGCTCTTTATTTTGAACTCTTGGAACAAGCCCAGCTTTACGAAGATGCGATTCCCAGCCTCACTCGATGCGCCTTTTACTTAACCAGCAAGTTCGCCCTGATGGGGGAGTTGGAACCGGCCCGTAAGGTCTACGACACCATGGTCCGTTTCGGCGGAAGCAAGGCCTCCTTAAGCGTGGTCAAGAAAACCGGTAAGGCTAAAGGCCCCGCAGCCGCCGACGGCCGCACCCAAAGACCATTTCTTCAATTAGTTTCCAATAAACAGCTCAAAGATAAGAGCACTTGGGATGATTTAGGCCCCAGGGAATCGGAACGCTTTGATAGTGAAGACATCGCGCTGATCAGAGCTCAAGCGG
>JAISZP010000034.1 GCA_031269135.1 Deltaproteobacteria bacterium
CGCGACCGGAATAGTTAGGGCCATTTGTCCACGAGGAGTGACATATGATCTTTCGAAGATATGAATCCCTCATCTTGCTTTCCGCTTCCCTGGTAAGCGAACAAGTTGAGGCTTTCAAATCCAAAGTCGACTCTATCTTAACCGCCGGCGGCGGTCAAGTCATCCGCATTGAAGAATGGGGACGTAAACGTCTAGCCTATCCTGTTCGTAAGGATATCTACGGCTATTACATTCTCTACGACTATCGGGCTCGTCCTGAGTTGGCCGACGAGTTGGAGCGCAATCTCTCCATTGATGAGCAGGTCACCAAATACCTGACGTTGGTGCTTGACAAAAACTTCACTGAAAGCGCTCTTGAAGCGGTCAAAGAAGCTTTGGCCAATGAAGCCAGCCGCCATGACAAGGAGCAAGCCCAGCCGTCCGACGCCCAGCAGACTGATGCCGACTCAGACTCCGACGCAGCCGACGACGACCGCGACGACTCTTTTGCTGATGACGATGATGAGTACTCTAGCGCCATGGAACCCCTAAACGCGCCGGACGATCAATCCTCTCAAGATCAATCCTCCGAAGAGCAGTCCTCCGAAGAGCAATCCTCCGAAGAGCAATCCTCCGATGATCGATCCTCCGACGAGCCTAACTGAAAGGAGAACTCCCATGGCCATGGATCATTATTCCAATAACCCTGACGATAAAAACCCTCGCCGCGGCAGAGGCAAAAAGAAACCCTTTCACCGCCGCAAGGTTTGTCGATTCTGCGCGGATCACATCTCCAGCGTCGACTATAAAGACATTAGAACCCTCAAGGCCTTCGTAACCGAACGCGGCAAGATCATTCCCCGCCGCATCAATGGAAATTGCGCCAAACACCAAAGGCTGATCACGAAAAACATCCTCAGGGCGCGCTACATGGCCCTCCTTCCTTACACGGCTATGGTGCCGTCCATCCAGAATTGAGGGAGGCCGCTATTTATGGAAATCATTTTAACCAAAGATGTAGATAACGTCGGTTTGGCAGGACAGGTCCTCAACGTGGCGCCAGGCTACGCCAGAAACTACTTGCTGCCCAACAGCCTGGCCCTTTTGGCCAACCCGGCCAACCTTAAGGTTTTGGCGAAAAAACGTGAAGAGTTTGAAACCAGGGCCAAAGCCGCCCGCGACCAAGCGGTGGATCTGAAAAATAGAATTTCCGGCTTGGTCTTGACTCTGGCCCGCAAGGCCGGTGAAAAAGGCAAGCTTTACGGCGCCGTCACGCCAGCCGACATCGTGGAAGCGGCTCTGGCCGAAAACCTGACTCTCGATCGCAAACGCCTGCGTCTGAGCGAACCCATCAAAAACCTCGGCGACTTTGAGGTGTCGATACGGCTCCATCAGGACGTCACAGCTTCCATCAAGGTGAGAGTCGTCGCCGAAGGCGCCGCAGCCCAGACGCCCGCTGAAGATCAACAGCCTCAAACCGATTCTACCGAATCTACAGACACTACCAACGCTGCCGACGCTGCCAAAGACGGCGACCCGGCTCCCGCTGAGGTTTAACGCCATAGCCGCCGTCGCTCTTTGGGCGACGGCGGCGTCGCCCAGGTTTTGCAATCGGCGACGGAAAGCCTGGGGAGCGCCTTTGGCATTATAACACACAAGGCCACTTGTGAAGCTTAGACCGCCGCGGCGGCTAGGAGTAGGCCGTGAGCTCGAACCGGAAAAAACCATCCTCTAAAGATAGCCCCGGCCTTCTTCAGCAAGTCGGCCTTAGTTTCGATAGATTCAGATCTCGCCGCAACGAGCGGGTAAATTCCAAAAGCGAGCAAGACTCTATCGACACTTCCGTTTTTGATATGGATCCCCTCTCTTTTTGGTCCAAGATCGAGTCTGTCCTGGCCTACCAAGACGACAAGCAAGGCGGTTGGCAACAAGCCTTGACCAGACTTCTGATCGGCTACTCCGGTCTTAGCTGGGCCTTTTTGACTGAATTCCTGCCGGGCGACTCCAAACACTTCCATTTGCTTTCCTGTTACCCCGAACAAATCGACCTTGAAAGCCTCCAACCGATCAACCCGGGCTTAGCCGGCTGGGTTCATTCCAAGCTCGAGCCTCTGGCCTTGCCGTCAGTCAAGACCGACGAAAACCTCTCCTTCATCTTCCACCAAGGCGACCCCTTAAAAAAAGCCACCAGTTTCTACGGCTGGCCGCTGATTTATAATCAGTCTCCAAGGGGAGCGCTGCTTTTGGTCGGTTCCGACAACCAGCTTCTCGCCCAAGACAAGATAGTCTTTCTGAACTGCTTCAGTCACAGACTAGCCGCCCACTTTCACCAAGAGCGGCTTGTGAACCGCGTCGTCGAACTCAGCCGCCTCGACCCGCAAACGGGCCTTCCTCACCGCAGCTATTTCATCGAGAGGCTCGACCGACTGATAATGTTGTTGGCAGTCAAAAAGATCGGACTGACGCTCTCGCTGCTGAACGTTTCCGGACTTGGGAGCTTCGCCAAATCTTACGGACAAGAAGAGGCCAGAAATTTGCTTAGAGCTCTGGCTCAACAGCTCCTGCAGAGTTCCGGGCCTGAATGGGAACTTGGTCACATTTCCTACGGACTTTTCGCTTTGGCCGTTCCCTCCGCCGAGCGGAAACAACTTGACGACACCATCATAGATTTTCAAAAACGCCTCAGCGACTGGGCGCTCCCCACTCGTTCCGGGCGAGCCAGCTTTCTGTTTCATCACTGTCAAGTCGAGTTTCCTCAAGACGGCTCCAAATCGGAGGCCTTTTTGGAGTCGGCGCTGGCCAATCTCGCCCATAGCGAATAGACGCACTTTTTGAAATCGCTTCCAAAAGAACCAAATTCTTTTAAAAATATTGATTTTTCGGCGCCTAAAAGCAACTAAAATCGCATCGTTCCCACAATAGTCAAACATCATTTCGTCCTGCCGCCGATTTTCCTGCGGGGGCGCTTTTTTCGGATATTATTTGAGTTTTTATTATTTTTGAGAAAATAAGCCTAAATAATCGTTCGATGCGACGTCAGGCTATGATGGATTTCAACGCCTTTTGCTTATTGATGGCGTCTTTCGGCCTTGCGTTTGATATTACTTGAATAGAAGTTCCAAGTTATTATAAAATAGAGACAGATATCCTTAGCTTTTCACCAGGCGGCCAATCTCGCCTTGGCTTTGTCGAGCCGATAGGCTCAAAAGCATACTCTGATTTCTATAGACCTTTCAAGGGACCATTTTCTTGGATCAAATAAGATTTGATTGCTTGATAAAATAAAGAAATTGTTTGATAAACTAATGAAATTACTTGATATAACAAAGAAATAGCTTGATAAAATAAAGATTTTTTGAAAGATTCAATTTTAACTGCTAAAACTATTAACGATATTGTTATTCTTATCGCTTTTAATTGTTTATACGTGATTTTAGAATTAATATAACTGTTTAAATGCACACTTGAACTAAAAAAGTTCAAACACATAGACTATTTAGCTGTTATAGAAAACTCTTCTATTTTTAATTAGCGCATTTAAAACTATTGAAAGAATATTTTATGAGTAAAGAACTAAATAATCCCATGGATTTCTCAAAATTTGATCTTCTAGAAAAAAAGATCGAGACGATCATAGCTAAAAAGGACCAAGCTCAAGAGCAAATAAAAACCCTAAGCTTGGAGTTGGCGGATACTAAAACCGAACTGGACCAGTTCAAGAATAAATTGGACCAAGCCAAAAAAGAAATAGGAACTTTAACTGAAGATCGTAAAACGATCCTGCAAAAACTTGATTCACTCCTATCTCGGCTTGAGCAAATCTAGTTATTTACATATAATATTCATACAATATATAGATAATTTGTATGAAAAGTGATTTTAATCGACTTTGGACCAAACGAAGATGGATCCCTTCAAGTCAGACAACCCCGCCTCATCATCCGATGCCGACGGTCGAAGCTCACCCGGCCAGACCTCCATCGGAGGAGAAAAAGTGCCGCCATCGGTGGCGCTTGAAGTGGTCACGGTCAAAATATTCGGTCGTCAGTACCGCTTTAAAAGCAACAGTCCGAATTTCGTCAATCAAATCGCCGAAACTATCGGCCATGAAATAGAGCAGGTCAACAAACAACATCCTGCTCTGCCGCACGAAATGGACCTGGCCGCCCACGTCGCCTTTAGGCTCGCCTGGGCTAAAACCAAAAACCAAGAAAAAATCGAACAATTAAACGACTCTTTGACTAAAGCAGAAAACTACGTTAAACGTCTGACCGCGATTATTGATCTGAACACTGAGAAATAAGAGCACAGTCGGAAACATCGTCCGCCTGGACGACCCGAGATTGCAATAAACGCCCTTGAACAAAGGCGGCCTTTCTTATCTCCGGTTCGCTTGGAGGATTGCATATAGATTGCTGGAGACGACATGACCATATCTTTCTTATTAAAAGTCATCATCGCCATTTTTGCCTTGGCGTTAGGTTATTGTTTGGGTTCATGGTGGAAAAAACGTTTTTTCATTAACACGATCGGCGAAATAAAGTCGTATAAAGACAAATTAATCAACGAAGCGCAAAGAGAAACCGCGAATATAAAAAGAGAGGCTCATCTACAAGGTCAAGACCTCATCTTCAAGATGAAGAACGAGTTTGAAAGAGAGCTTACCGAACATCGACAGGAGCAAAAAAAGCTCGAAGATCGTCTGAATCAAAAAGAAGAAAATTTCGAACGTCGCTCGGAAACTTTGGCTCAGCGGGAAGCCGACGCGGTCCGCAAAGAATTGGAGCTGGTCAAAAAGGAAAAGGACAATCTCTCCCGCACCGAAGAGATAGAGGCGTTGATCAAGGAGCAACAAGCGACCTTGGAAAAGATCGCTCAGATGACCTCTGCCGAAGCCAAAGAACTGCTGCTCAAAAACACCGAAGAGCAGACCCGCCACGAGTGCGGCCGACTGATTCGCCGGATAGAAGCTGAAACAAGGGAGATATCGGACAAAAAATCCAAGGAGATCTTGTCGCTGGCCGTCAAGCGTTACGCGAGCGACTATGTGGCCGAGCATACCATATCGGTGGTGAATCTGCCCAACGAGGAGATGAAAGGCCGCATAATCGGCCGGGAAGGCCGCAACATAAGGGCGATTGAGGCGACCACAGGGGTCGATCTGATAATCGACGACACTCCCGAGGCGGTCATACTTTCCAGCTTTTCGCCGATACGCCGTGAGATCGCCAGGCAAAGCATAGAAAAACTCATAATCGACGGGCGCATTCACCCTGCTCGAATCGAAGAAGTAGTGGCCAAAGTCAGCGAAGAGATGGAGCAGTCTTTCAAAGAAATTGG
>JAISZP010000054.1 GCA_031269135.1 Deltaproteobacteria bacterium
GGCGCTCTCTCGTGTTTAACCGCGAGGTTCTTTTCTTGACCTTTTTGATCTTGGGCGTTTCGATATTCTCCACCATTGCTTTAAGGGTCGACAATATATACGATAAAGGTTCGGAAGCCTTTTTTCATTCGCTCTTTCAGGCCACCGCCATTGTTTCGACCACGGGGCTGTCCACCGCCGACTGGGCAGCTTGGCCGCACTTGTGTCAGGCGCTTTTGTTTTTTCTCTTCTTCGTCGGCGGCTGTTCGGGTTCGACCAGCGGCGGAGTCAAATGCATCCGTTGGCTTATACTGGTGAAAAGCATTTACTGCGCCTGCAGGCGACGCATTCACCCTCGGGGAGTCTTTCAAGTAAGGCTCCACGGCAAAAATCTCAGCCAGGAAGTTCTGGAGAGCGTTTGGCTCTTTTTTCTGATATATTTTTTGACCATGGCGGTGACTACGCTCACCATCACGGCCTTAGGCCTGGATTTGACCACCGCCTTTTCGGCTTCGGCCAGCGCCATCGCCAACGTGGGACCGGCGCTGGGCGCAATCGGCACAGGTTCTTACGCGGACATACCGGGACCGGCCAAAGCGGTGCTGAGCATGTGCATGCTCTTAGGCCGACTTGAGTTTTACAGTTTCGTGGTGTTGTTCTTTCCCGAGTTTTGGAGACGTTGATGGCCCTTGACCCTAATTTTAATCGCTTGCCGGAAAACTTCAACCTTGGCGCCGGTCCCCACGTTCATCTGTTAGGGATAGGCGGGGTGGCCATGGCTTGTTTGGCGGGTTTGTTGGTCCAAGCCGGCTGCAAGGTCACCGGGTCGGACATGGAGATCTATCCTCCTGTGAGTCTGCTGATTTCGTCGTTAAATCTTAGGCCCTCCAAGGGTTACGGGCCTGAATCTCTTGAAGGCGTCCCAGATTTGGTGGTGGTCGGAAATGTCGTGACCAGATCTTTTCCTGTGCTGGAAGTCGTCGAGCGCCGAAATCTTCACTATCTCTCGCTCCCGCAGACCTTGAATCAGCTCTTTCTTCAAAAGACTAAAAACGTGGTTGTTGCCGGTTGCCACGGAAAGACCTCCATAACGAATATGACGAGTTTGCTGTTTGATGGAGGCTCGATGGGAAACGGCTTTCTTATAGGAGGAACGTCTTTGGATTTCGAGCGTCCTTACAGGGCGGCGAGCGGAGAGTGGTTCGTCTTGGAGGGAGATGAATACGACAGCGCTTTTTTCAATAAGGTCCCAAAGTTCATTCATTACAGACCCTACCAGGTCATATTGACCTCGGTGGAATACGACCACGCGGACATCTACCCGGCGCCTAAGGATGTGGAAAAAGCTTATCTGTCGCTGATGGCTTTGATGCCTCCCGAGGGCCTGGCGATAGCCTGCGGAGACGATAAAAAGGTCGCGCAGGTCGCTAAAAAAGCCAAGTGCCGCAAATTATTTTATGGCCTTGGCCCTAAAAACGACTACCAGCTTAAAGACGTGGTTTATAAAGGATTAAACACCAGCTTCACCCTGGCGGGTCCAAACGGTTTGGAACTCCGTTCGACTCTGCCTAAGCCGGGCCTCTACAACGCCTTAAACGCCGCAGCCGCAGTCGCCTCCTTTTTGGAAGCCGGAGGAGACCCTCGAACGGTTTCCGACTCTTTGGCCTCTCTCAAGGGGGTAAAGCGTCGCCAAGAGGTCGTTTTCGACAAAAGCGGCTTAATTCTCATCGATGATTTCGCCCATCACCCGACCGCCGTCGACAACACCTTGAAAGCCGTCAAAGGCGCCTTTCCCAATAGAAGGCTCATATGCGCCTTTGAGCCGCGTTCAAACACCACCCGCCGGGCGATCTTTCAAACAGCTTATTCCAAAAGCTTTACGGACGCCGATGTGGTTTATCTCGCCTGCGTCGATAATCCTGAAAAAGCCCCGGAAGGGGATCGTTTGGATGTGGAAAAACTGGCTCGCGACATCGGCCCTCAGGCGACGGCGTCCAAAGACATAAAAAGCTTAAAGACGGATCTGGTCAAAAAGATATTGCCGGGCGATGTGGTCGTCACGATGTCCAACGGCGATTTCGGCGGCCTGACGTCCGCATTGATCTCGCAATTCGCGAAGAAAATCAAGAGCGGTCAATGGTGGAAGCCTTTCAGCACCAATCTGCCGTCTCTGAATTACACTTTTAAAGACAAAAGCTTATTTGTTCAGGCCTTGACTCACCCCTCGGTCAGGGGAAAATTTCCCCAGCAGTCGCCGGAAGCCAACAACAGCCACAACCAAAGACTGGAATTTTTAGGCGATGCCGTCCTTAGTTTGTGCATAGCCGATCTGTTGTTTTCCATGGGTTCGACCCTGACCGAGGGCCAGATGAGCAAGATGCGGGCCAAATTGGTCTGCGAAGCGTCTCTCGCCGAATTGGCTAAAGATCTCCAATTAGGCGAACACATAATCATGGCCCATAACGAAGAACTCAACGGCGGAAGACAAAAGCCCTCTCTCTTGGCGGACTGCTTCGAGGCTTTGCTTGGCGCCGTATACTTGGACGGCGGCTTAGTCGGCGTCAAGGCCTTGGTGGAGCGCATATTTTCTCCTCACCTCGACGGCTTATTCGTAGGCGACGGCGTCGCAACTCTTCCTAAAAGTTCTTACGACTACAAGACCAAGCTCCAGGAACTCACCCAGTGCCGTAAACTCGGCAAACCATTTTATAGTTTCGTTTCCGAAGAAGGTCCCGACCATAGCGCGACTTTCACTATGGCGGTTGAACTTAATGTCCCGCAAAAAGGCTTCTTTCGCTACACCGCTCCCGGCTCCACTAAAAGAGGGGCGGAACAAATGGCGGCTAAGCTTCTTTTGGAAAAACTCCAAACAGTGTTAAACGTCGAGTGAAATGCGATCAAGAGCCCAAGGAACAACCAAAGAACAACCAAAAATCAACGAAGTCAAATTCATAAAGAAGATAATCATAAAGAAGCCAATCATAGAAAAGCTAATCATAGAGAAGCTAATCATAGGGTCGCTGATTTTGAAGCAAAGCAAGCTAGACAATCGATCAAGCAATAAATCAAGCAATAAATCAATAAATAAATCAATAAATAAATCAATAAATCGTTCAACTATGCTTTGATGGACATCAAGGTCAACAACAGTTTTGTGCGATCAGACAATCAAAATAGATTAAAACGCGGTAAACATAAATGAGCAAAATCATCAAAAATAGCGACTTTAGGGCGGGCTTCGTCGCCATCATCGGCGCCCCCAACAGCGGCAAATCATCTTTACTGAACCGCTATTTGGAACAAAAGGTCGCTATCGTCACCCCCAAACCTCAGACCACCAGACATAAAATTTTAGGAGTCTTAACGGAAAAAACAGGTCAAATCGTTTTTGTCGATACCCCCGGGATCCATAAGTCGGAAAAGCTCCTAAACGTCTCGTTGATGACTGCGGCAGCCACAGCTCTGACTGAGAGCGACCTTTGCCTGTGGGTGGTGGATTCCGTCCGCAGAGGCGAAGATCACGATCTGGCCTTGGATATGGTCGGAAGTAGGGGAGACAAAAAGCTGGTCATCGCTTTAAATAAAGCGGATATCGCGCCAGTCGCCTCTTTAAAGGAACTGTCGGCCCAGCTTGCCGAGTCGGTTGCGCCGGACGCCGTGTTATCGGTCTCGGCCAAGAGCGGCAAGGGTTTAAAAGAACTCAAAAAGAGCCTGATTAACCTTCTGCCTGCAAGTCCGGCTCTCTACGAAGAGGATGCCCTAACAGACCAGAGCCTAAGAGATATCGCTTCAGAATACATACGGGAAGCTATCTTTCAACTTACCTATCAAGAGATCCCTTACTCAAGCGCCGTGACCATCGATAGTTTCAAGGAGCCTGCGGCCAAAGGCGATCTGTACCGCATCGAGGCTACCATTCACGTTGAAAGACTTGCTCAAAAGAAAGTCATGATCGGAGAAGGCGGGCGCAATTTAAAGAAAATCGGTATAATGGCCAGGCAAGGTCTTGAAGAATTTTTGGAAAGCAAGGTGTTTTTATCTCTCTTCGTTAGGACTACTAAGGATTGGAGCACTGACGAAAAGAAACTCGCAGAGTTCGGTTACAAACCGAATTGACGCTGGTTGGGACTTCCGACAATCCTCCAAACTCTTTGCCGCAGTTTTCTCCTCTGAAAAACTCGGCGAGCGGAGGGTTCCTGCCGGGAGACGAAATTGGGAGACAAATTGCGATGCGAGACTGGAATACAAGACTGGAAAAAAATACTGGAAAAAAATACTGGAAGACAAGACTGAAGACGAAATTGGGAGACACGACTTGGAGATAAAGTCCGGAAGAAAAGATGGAAGAAAATCGAATCAAAAACTCACAATCAATCGTAAGCTAGTAAAGGCCAAAGCTAGTAAAGGCCAAAGTCGGCAAAAGCCGAGCGCAATCAGCGCCATCTGATTCGTCGGCGATTCTTAGAAAAACTGATATAATCTTTTATTGACGACAAACTTAATTGGTATAAACATGTCCTCGATATCCACAGCCATGATCTTAGCTGCAGGTTTTGGCCAAAGGCTTCAACCGCTCAGCAAAATTCGGCCTAAAGCTTTGTTTCCCGTTTTAAACCGCACCATGCTCCATTACTGGCTCTCGAATTTACGCGAGTATGGCGTCGAAACGGTGGTCATAAACGTCCATTATCTAGCCGACGCCATTATCCAAGCCGTCAGGGAGATGAAAGACGAATTTGTGGATTTGCAGATATTGGTCGTTGAAGAAAAAGAGAGGATTTTAGGCACCGGCGGAGGGATAAAACACGCCTTAAAATTTCTTAAAGGTCCTTTTTTGATAGTCAACGTCGATATCTTCACCGATATATCTCTGGCCCAGCTGACTATGGCGCATTTAGTCGCTTCCAACTGCCTGGCGACCGTTGCGGTGGTGGATTACCCAACCAAAGCCAACGTCAGCTTAGGGCCTGGAGACGCCTTACTGGGTTTTCGGGCCTCAAAGCCGCTGCCCGGCGAAGTGCGCAGGATGCATGGAGCCGGTCTGATGGTCTTGGACGAAGTGTCGGATTTGCCGGATGGTCCTTCAGATATAATCGAACTATTGTCGAGCGCTCGTCTCGCCGGCGCGAAGGTGCAGGTGGCCCCTTTCCCTCAAGTTTACTGGGCGGACATAGGCACTTTATCCGACTACTGGGCGCTTAATGCTCATTTGGCCCAGGGAAGGGTGGTGACTCAGGAGAAATTGGAAGCCACTTTAAGCTCTTTTGTGGTGATAGAAAATGGGGCCAAGGTTTCAAGCGGCGCTTTCATAAAAAA
>JAISZP010000260.1 GCA_031269135.1 Deltaproteobacteria bacterium
CTTGAGCGCTCACGATATGCCGACGAGCTGATTCTCAAGGGCGGCCTGTTCATCTACTCGCTGACCGACTTTAAAAGCCCTGTGACGGTCGATGTGGATTTCCTGATGCAGGCGATCCCCAACACGCCTGATGAATTGCGTCCAGTGCTGGAAGAAATCATCTAACAATTAAATTAAAAACCATACTTCCATATTCCTTAAACTTTTTTTCTAAATAAAACCAGTCTAAGATTTTTTCTTATTAGAAAAATAATATATATAAGTTATTTTATCTTGAATTAATAGGGCTAAGTCAGTAAAAAAACATATTTATTTCTATGTAAAATATCATTCTCTGCTGGAAAACCTAGTGACAAATTCCGCTGTCAGGACTTTATAGTTTGCGAAATGTAAAAAATAGCTTGCCATTTTTCCGGTTATCTTGATACGATGTATATCGTTTCATCAACTTGGAGAGTCCTCAATGCCGCCTATCGACAGAACATCTTTGGTCGATCAACTTTACGATCGAATTAAAAACAACATCATAAACCTTACCTATCCTATGGGTTCTAAGCTTAACGTCAATGATCTGCAAACTCATTACGGAGTCAGCAGCACCCCTCTGAGAGAAGCCATAACTCGCCTCCAAGCGGAAGGCTTGGTCACCTACGAAAACAATGTGGGCGCTAAGGTGATTTCTCTGGAACCCAAAGATGTCGATGATATTCACGGTCTAGTATTGACCTTGCACAAAATGGCCGTGACCTTGGCTATGGAAATAGGCGATCACGAGCAAATGGCGGATAAAATAGACGGTTACGTCAAAGCTTATAAAGCTGCCACGACAGCCGAAGGTGAAGTGCAAAATATTGCGGATTTGATCGGCACTTTTTACAGACATTGCGGGAATACTCGTCTTGATACGAATATGCATATGATTCAAGGCCAACAGTTGTTGTTGCGCTTTCTTTTTTATACCTATCTAAAACCAAATGAACGAAAGCAAGATGACTACGCGGGGATCGCAAAAGCGGTTAGGGCAGGAGACACTGATACGATCTTGAAGATATTGACGGAGATTTATAGAAAAGCCACCATAGTTCTTCATGAAGCTTTAGCTAGCCGTAACGACTCAAATACTAGTAAAAAAATATAAAATTTCCAATATTATATAAAAAATCCAGTTACATTTTTAAAAACGATTATATGCTTATATCATATTAGACTTTCAGCAAGCCTATGATTGTGAAAGAAAAGCAACCCACGCGACTATTGATGGCGCGCGGGGCGCTAAGATTGCGTTCAGTTTTTTGACTTAACGCCGATTTTTTAGTATCGCCACCAAAAACCTGTCGCAAGCCATGAAAAAAATATAAATTAAACCCGTGCGCCTGCTTGGTGAAGGCTTACGGTTAGTAAAAGCAAAAAGATAAGTCTTTTGCTATTTTTTTTGCGGTAAGACTTTTTGAAAAGTTGATAATTTAATAATTATAATAAATTATAAGCGTTAAATCTAACGTAAAATAAAATTTTGTTATTTTTTTGCTAAAGTTACAATTTGACATGCTTCTTGTTTGTCGTAGAGTAGCCAAACTGTAAAATTTCACTTGCTTTTTTTCGTGGCCTAGCTTATGATTTTTTTAACCAAAAGAATTATAGACTTGGGAAAGGCCTTAATTTAGAAAGCCTTTTAAAATTTCGTTCAGTTTCCTGTATAGGTCTAAATCGTTAGCAATATAAGAAAATTTAGCGATATCATATTTTTTATGCATATAAGCTATGGTTTTCGCCTGTAGAATTACTGTTACGATTTTTTATGAATCATTTCGCTTACTCATTTGAACATAGTTAGAGTGCCCCTTCCTTAAGCTAGCGTGACGTTTCGCCCTGTTTTGGACTCATCCCTGTTTTGGAGTCATCTCTGCTTTGGATTCATCCTTGCTTTGGACTCATCTCTGCTTTGGACTTATCTCTGCTTTGGACTTATTAGACCTATGGAATCCTCGCTTAATGACGAGGAAAAAACAGTGATTCTCTTTTAGGTTGCAATCACAGGCCGACGGTTAGGACGAAATCTCAAAGGCGTCGCTTTTTCCAGCGAGTCCGCAAGAGCCGCAGTTCTCGAAAAGTCGGCTGAACTTCTTCAACGCTTGTGCCCATATAGAAGCGTTACGTTGAACCTGAGATGCTCGCAGTTAACGTCTTTGTCCGCACAATATGCTTCTTTTTTTAGCGCCGAATCTTATAATGCCAAGCATTTTGCATCATGAAGAAGCATTTTGTATTATGATGCTGAGACTATCGTGGACGACGGCAAGAATACCAAGTTTTCGACTCTAACTAACTAACTAACTAACTAACTAACTAACTAACTAACTAAATAAATAACTAACTAACTAACTAACTAACTAACTAAATAAATAAATAAATAGATGATGAAAATCCTTTAGCTGGAGAATGTATTTAGCTGGAGATTGCATTTAGCCAAAGAGCGTAATTCAGCCGGAGAGCAAATTCAGCCGCACGCTAAATAGTCGCAGACCAAATTCAGCCGGACGCCGATCGACGACTTCGGGGCGAGATTAGCCGCAAGCATAATGTACAGTTTTGATAGGGGTTTGCCTTTATATGTATAAGATTTTAGTGTTAAACCTTGGCGCCACATCTAGTAAGGTTTCAATTTACGAAGATTTAAGCGTTAAAGTAGATAGCGTCATAAGGCACTCCAAGCAAGAAATGCAGGCGGCCCCGCTGTCGAGAGATCAAGTGGTCTATCGAAAAAAAATGGTTCTTCAATGGCTGGCCGACAATGGCGAAGCGATGGAAAATTTCGACGCCGTCGCCGCTCGTGGAGCCACCACTCCCGAAGCCAATCAGGGAGGAACGTATCTTGTCGACGGTAAATATAGAGAACTGTTGTTGCAGATCTATATTCCCGACGAGCCGCCTCTTCACGGCAACCGCATCATCACTCCCTTGGCCTTGTCTTTGACCGAGGGTTTGAACATTCCGATCTACGTCACCGATCCCACCTCAGTCGATGAGATGACCCCAAAAGCCAAGCTCTCGGGACTTAAGGGTCATCCTCGTCGAAGTTGTTTTCATGCCTTAAATCATCGCATCGTAGCCCGCAAACACGCCGCCAAGCTCGGCAAGCCCTACCCTGAATGCCGTTTTGTAGTAGCGCATATGGGAGGAGGCATCTCGGTAGGAGCCCATGAGAATGGATTGGTCGTGGATGCGGGAGACACGGCTGAGGGCTATGGTCCCTTTTCGCCTGAACGATCAGGAACCATTAGCACAGGTGTGATGATGGAACTGTGTTATCGACAGGAGATAACTAAAGACCAATTTCACCGTCTTGTCCGCGGAAACGGCGGCTTGGCTTCTCATCTAGGCACCTCCGATCTTAGGGAGGTCGAGGCCAGAGTCGACTCCGGCGACCAGGAAGCTCAATTGGTCATGGAGGCTATGTTTTACCAGATCATCAAGGAAATCGGCTCCTACGCCGCAGTCTTAAAGTTCGAACTCGATTCGATCATTTTGACTGGAGGGCTGGCCTACAGTCGGCGTTTGGTTTCTCGCGTCGAGCAGTACGTCGGTAAACTCGCTCCGGTGGCGGTTTATCCGGGCGAGTTCGAAAATGAGGCCTTAGCCGCCGGCGCCTACAGGGTGCTGAGCGGGCAGGAAAAGGCCATTGTTCTTTAAGTTTTTTCTCTTAAATCCTTTTGGAGGACCATATGGATAATAAGCAGTTCATCGCCGGCCTTATCGAGAAGGCCAGAGCGGCCCAAAGCAAATTTGAGACCTTTGATCAAAGAGCGGTCGACAAGGTCTGTCTGGCCATCGCCAAGTGCATTTACGACAATGCCGAGATTTTGGCCGAAGAAGCTGTCGCCGAGACCGGCATGGGCGACGTTCAGAGCAAGATCCGCAAGCAGCGCGTCATTACGATGAGTCACTTCGACCATGTCAAAGGCAAAAAGAGCGTGGGAATCATCGAAGAGGATCCCGAACTTCAAGTGGTCACCTACGCCAAACCCATTGGGGTCATCGCCTGCATAACTCCCACCACCAACCCCACTTCCACCGCTTGCGGCAACGGCGTCTACGCCGTCAAGAGCCGTAACGCTCTAATAGTCGCGCCCCATCCCAGGGCGAAGAAGTGCACCGCTCACGCCGTGCACATCATACGGGAAGCCATGGAAAAGGCCGGCGGTTTCGCAGATCTGATGCAAGTCATCGAAGAACCCACAGTGGAACTCTCTCAGCTTTTGATGGCCTCATGCGACGCCACCATCGCCACCGGCGGTCCCGGCATGGTCAAAGCCGCTTATTCCAGCGGTCGCCCCAGTTTCGGCGTGGGAGGCGGCAACTGTCAAAGCTTCTTCGATCGCGGCGTCAAGGATTTGTATGACGAATACGCCATCTGCACCATCCGCTGCAAAAACATCGACGGCGGCGTTCAGTGCAACGGCGAGCAGTGCCTGCATCTGCCCGCCGAAGAAGAAAGCGCTGTTTTGGACGCCTTCAAAAGGCAAAACGCCGTCATCATTGAAGACGAGGCCACTTTAAACAAGATTCGCGAAGTTTTGTTTCTCCCTAACGGCGGCTTCAATCCCAAGTTTGTGGGACTCCCGACGGCGAAATTGGCCGAGGCCTTCGGCATTCAAGCTCCGGCCAACACGACGTTGTTTCTCCTGAAGGCTTCCGGCAACGCCCATGACGATCTGCTTTGCCGGGAAAAGCTCTGCCTCTGCACCTCGTATCTGCCGTATAAAACCTTCGAAGAGGGCGTCAATACCGGCCTGATCAACCTCAAGCATGCCGGGGCAGGCCATTCGGCGGTCATCTTCAGCTACGACAAAGCCCATATCGACTACGTGGCCAAGACCTGGCCGGTCGGTCGCCTTTCAGTCAACATCGGCAACAACGTCGCCGGCGGAAACTCGGCCTCTATCGGCTACAATCCGACCATTTCCTTGGGCTGCGGGACCTGGGGCGGAAACTCGATATCCGAGAACCTGACATATCGTCACTTGATGAACATGACTAAGGTCGGCACGGTTCTGAAGGATGCGCCAGGCTACGATCCGGAAAAGGTCTTCACTTTGGATTAAGATTCGGCGCTTTCAGGCCGATGTCCGGTCTTTCCCGGTCGCACTCGAATTTCCCAGTCGAGGCGTCAACAGACGTCTTGACTGGGAAAGTCTGTTTTTTTCTTGGGGCCTGTTTTCAGAAAATCTAACACTAATTATTTTTATGTCTCTATATTTTTAGAGAACATTTTTATTAGGGGTTAGTATATGCAGTTAATTTTTATGTATTATGGTGGATTACAATATTGTTAAAGCAATATTTTTGGTTTAAAGGTGTTTTATGGAAGATTTGCAATTTAAAATTGATGAAGATAGCTGTGTTAAATGTGGACTATGCGCAAAAGATTGTCCTAATCGAGTCATAAACTCCCCCAAGGATGAGTTTCCTAAATTGGCCGAAGGACGTTCCGGCAACTGTCTGGAGTGCCAGCATTGTTTGGCGGTTTGCCCCACAGGTTCGCTTTCCATTTTCGGAGTCGACCCCAAAGAACTCATCACCGTCTCCAAATCCGACTGGCCTTCCCCTGAATCGGTCCGAGCTTTTGTCCGCGACCGCAGGAGCATTAGACATTTCAAAAATGAAAACGTCTCAAAGCCGCTTTTGGACACTATCTTAAGCGACCTCCAATTCGCCCCCACCGCTCGCAACAGGCGTTTTTTGGACTTTATCGTCATTGACGACATTGCGGCCATGGACGCCTTTCGTGAAAGCATGATTCGTCTGTCGGAGAAGGCGCTTAGCGGAGGCTTGGAGTCGCCTTTCGTCAAAGGCGTGGTTAAATATTACCGCCGTGATTCTGTGGACGTGCTCTTTCGCGGCGCCCCGCACATCATTGTCGTGAGCGCTCAGGAGTCCCAAGTAGGCGGCTTGGTCGACGTCGCCCTGACTTTGGCCTATTTTGAATTTTTAGCCGCCACTTCAGGAATAGGAACCTGTTGGTGCGGCTTTTTGCCGATCATGGCCGCCAGCGTGCCGGGCGTTCGAGAGCTTCTGGGCATAGGTCCCAAGAACCACTTCTACGCCTTGTATTTCGGCCTTCCGGCGATAAAGTACATGCGCATCGTCAAGCGTGAAGGAACGGCCACGATTCGCCGTCTCAGCGCTCAAGAGTTATCCGTCCAGTAAAGGGCGTCGTTGATTTTCAAGCGAGTTGAGACGTTGTTTCGTTATCCATATTTAAAAGGTGAAATAGGCGCGAAAAGAGTAGAAACACTGAAAAATAGTCGTCATTTTTTACTTAAAGATTAAATGCTTGATTGCTAACCACTTATAAGACAAATAAAATATTGACATGCCCTTATGTTTTAAGGTATAAGTTGTCGCAATTAATTGCGGTCGCTTATACCTTAAAAACGAGTCGTTCTCGCTGGTTCGGCCTTTCATGACAATACAAAAAGAGGCGGCATAGAGCATGCCGCACTTCACAAGCATGTCCCATTCCGGGAATATGCCTCATTCAGGGAATATGCCATAGCCTGGGAGTGTTCCACAGTCAGCAAGCATCTACATTCCGGGAACATGCCGCATTCCGGGAGCATGTCCATTCCGGGAGTATGTCATAGTCCGCAAGCATCCGCAGTCCGCAAGCATCCATAGCCCGCTCGCCGAAAAGAGTTATTGGAAAAAGTCGAAGCCCAATATCCCTAAATTATCGAGACCAACACGGAAAAACTCTAGAAATCCTCTCTGCCGACCGCTTGTAAACTATGCTGATTAATTCGAGTAAGTTTTCTTTTTCTCACTCAATGATGAT
>JAISZP010000340.1 GCA_031269135.1 Deltaproteobacteria bacterium
CCCGAAATGAGGCCACCGCAGCCGCCCTCGATATCGGTCGGCCTGATTGGTGGATAAAGACGACTTGCTTGGAGGAAGTCGCTGCGATTTGATGATTGAATATGGCGACATATTTATAAATATGACAAAATACCCGAGTTTGTTGGGGCGTCGTCAAGTGGATTAAGACACAGGGTTTTGGTTCCTGCATTCGAAGGTTCGAATCCTTCCGCCCCAGCCATTAAATTAAATTTTATCATAATAATGCGGACTAAGTAATAATTCTGACTAAATTGTAGCGTTTATTTGCAAAAGTAAACGTATTTTTTATTTTCTGACTAATTGTTCAAGCTGGAAGACGACTTTCAGAGGATAGATCATGCCAAATGACATAGTGGTGATATCAGGCAACTCCAACATCGGCCTGGCCACTGAAATATGTGAAACCCTTTGGCAACCCCTGGGCATCGCCCAGGTCCGCCGCTTTTCCGATGGCGAAATATTGGTCGAGCTAGGCGAAAACGTGCGGGGACGCGACACTTTCGTCATTCAGTCCACTTGCGCTCCCGTCAACGACAACCTTATGGAACTGTTGTTGATAATCGACGCCTTGAAGAGGGCCTCGGCCAGGCGCATCACGGCTGTGATTCCTTACTACGGCTATGCTCGGCAAGATCGAAAAGCCGCTCCGAGAGTCCCGATTTCCGCTAAATTAGTGGCTGATTTGTTGACGGCGGCGGGCACCACCAGGGTGCTGGCCATGGATCTGCACGCCGGTCAAATCCAGGGATTTTTCAACATACCTGTCGACCATCTCTTCGCCGCTCCCGTTTTGTTGAGCTTCATCAAAAAATACGTCGAATCCGGAAAAGAAGACGTCATCCTCGTCTCCCCGGACGCCGGAGGGGTCGAGCGGACCAGATATTTGGCCAAGCGGCTGTCGGCGCCTTTGGCTATCGTCGACAAGCGCCGCGACGCCCCAAACATCGCCAAGGTCATGAACATCATCGGGGAGGTGAAAGGTCGCCGGGCACTGATAATCGACGACATGGTCGATACTGCCGGGACTCTGACCCAGGCCGCCGATTTCATCATGGACCTAGGCGCGGTGGAGGTGGTGGCCTGCGCCACTCACGCCGTCTTCTCCGGGACCGCTCTCGATAAAATCAACAATTCCGCCCTGGTGGAAGTGGTGGTCACCAACACCATCCCGCTGTCCGCCGACGGACGCAATACTGCCAAGATCAAGGTTTTATCCGTGGCTTCCATTTTAGGCGAGGCCATAAGACGGATACACCAGGAAGATTCTATTAGTTCGCTATTTGTATGACACTGCGGACATATTTTTCTCTTTTTTTTTGGAGGATTTAAAAATGGGTCTTAACACCACCCTAAACGCCACCCCTCGTGAGGTCCGCAGCAGCAATTACGCTGGTCGCCTAAGGGCCAAAGGTCTTCTGCCGATTGTATATTACGGTCACGATCTCGAAAAAGCCCAGAGCTTGACTATAAACTACGCCGATTTCAAGACCGCTTTCCAAAATCCCGAAGGGAACAAATTTCTCTTCACCTTAAACGTGGAGGGTCAGACTCCCAGCCCCGTGCTTTTGAAGGACTTTCAGCAAGATCCCGTCAGCCGCAAGGTGATTCACGCCGATTTTCTGAAGATCGACCCGGCCAAATCCGTCAACGTCAAGGTCCCCTTGGTTTTGGCCGGAAAGGCTCTTGGCGTGGAAAAAGGCGGACAGCTCCAGCAAGGGGAAAGGGAGATTTCGGTCTCCGGCATCCCCTCCGAGATTCCCAGCCAGATTGAAGCGGACGTGACGCCCCTGGCCCTTGGTCAGAGTCTGCATCTGTCTCAGGTCAAGCTTCCTGAAGGTCTTACCTTGTCCAAGGGACCCGATCTCCCGGTGGCGACGATCGCCATTCCTAAGGGAGTGAAGATAGAAGCTGAGGTCGTCGCTGCCGCCCCGGTCGCCGCGACTCCGGACAAAAAAGCCGCCCCTGAAAAGAAAGCGGCTGAGAAAAAAGCTCCTGAGAAGAAGAAATAACCGCAGCGACCGTCAAGAGCAAAGTTCTTTGTTTGTCTTAGCGCCAGCTTTCGCCTGTTTTGGATTGGACTGCTGAGACGGATTCAATAGATTGAGTTTTTTCGCAATTTAACGTTAGGGGGTCTAACAATGTCTGATTTCTTGGAATTGGCCCTGCGTCGCCAGAGTTGCCGAACTTTTTCCGATCGACCGGTTGAACACGAAAAGCTCGTCAAATGCGTCGAAGCGGCTAGAAACGCGCCCTCAGGCTGCAACTCCCAGCCGTGGAGTTTTGTGGTGGTCGAGGATCCCGCTATCGTCGCGGAAGTAGCTAAAACTACCCAGCAGCTTGGGATCAACGAGTACCAGTCTAAGGCTAAAGCTTTCTTGGTGGTTGTTGAGGAATACGCCCGTTTGATGCCTAAGATCGCCCCTCTTGTCGACAGTCAAGTCTTCGCCAAAGGGGATTTGGGCGGCGCGACGCTGTCTTTTTGCCTGCAGGCCGAGTCCTTGGGACTAGGCACCTGCATCATCGGACTGTTCGATCGCCCAAAGCTCAGAGAACTCTTGAACATCCCGGAGCTTAAGAGTATTTTCTTGGTCGTGGCCATCGGCTACTCCAGCACAGATCATGTTCGGCCTAAGCAGAGAAAGCCTCTTGAAGAGATCGTTCGTTTCGTCTGAGCAGGATGGTTTATTTTTCTCATGATATGAATCGCCTCTAAAAAAAATTATTTTTTCGTGCCGCCTGAACCCATGTTTAGGCGGCTTTTTTTATGATTTCAAAGGGTCAGCTCCGATAAGTCGATGAGCGGCAAGTCAAGAAGCCGTGAATCAATGAGCTGACGAGTCAAAAAGCTCGTGCGCTCATTACCTTATTTTTAAAAAAGTATTTTTTACTCTTATAGAGCTGAAGTCTCTAAACTAAAAGAGCGGCAAAAAAGAGCAGTCTTGAAGACAAAATCAGCCGCCTCAAGTCGCTCCTTGACGAAAGGAAAAATAATTTAGACGAAAAAAATTCGTCGAAACCAATATTTTGACAGTCTTTATTGTTAATAAAACCAATAAATTTAGTTAAATTTACGTAAAAATAAGTGTTTTAGCCTTATCGTCCAAATTCAAGTTGAAATCCCGTCTGCAAATCTCAACATCTTCAGCGGGCAAGATTTCCCAAAGAAACAAGGGTTTGGCGAGAATATTTTTTAAGTCGCCTTTGCTGAAAGAAAAAAAATGGTTTGGTGAATTTATAAGGCCCGCTCCAAGGTCGGAGCCGTCAGGCCGACAAACTTAATTTTCTATAACAATATCAGGCTATTGCAAAAAAATTCTCAAAAAGGCGCCCCCAAAACCATTTTTTCTCAAAATTAAAAAAAATCTTGACAATGATTTTTGATGTGGTAAAATCTGGCCACACTGACAGATAACAGTGTTTTGGAATCACGGAGTGGGTCGGCTGTTTGTCAGGCTAAATACTCACCTATGGCTTTTTAGAAAAAATATTTTATCATTTTGCGAAACGGATGCGGTTTTGCGGAAGTTTCGCTTCCAAGCCGGGAAATTATTTTTCAGGCTTTTTGTTTTTTTTAGTGTTGCTATGCCCCTTTTGGTTATGGGGATCACTGGTACGTTGTACTTGTGGTGGCTTTCTTGCCGTATGGTCGGCTTTGAAGGCTCAAGCCATTGCTCCACCGCTAATGAACCCTGGTGGAGTACTGTTTAAGGTTCCAAAAAAAATTGGAGGAAACTTTCATGGCTTTAAATTGGAAAGATTATGTAAAGGCGGCCGATTATGAGATCGCTGAGGCTGCCGAGGGCCAGTTGACGAAGATCAGGGCCATTGCCGAAAATATCGGTCTTACCGATGACGAAGTTCTGCCTTACGGCCATTACATCGCAAAAATCGACTACACCAAGGCCTTTAACCGTCTTAAGGGCGAGCGTGACGGCAAGTACATCGATGTGACGGCGATTACGCCTACCCCTCTGGGCGAAGGCAAGTCGACCACTACTATGGGTCTAGTCCAGGGTATGGGGAAAAGGGGCCTGAAGGTATCGGCCGCCATTCGTCAACCTTCCGGCGGTCCCACTATGAACATCAAGGGGTCGGCTGCCGGCGGAGGAATGGCCCAATGCGTTCCTTTGACCCCATTCTCTCTCGGCTTGACCGGCGACATCAACGCCATCATGAATGCCCATAACCTGGCGATGGTGGCTTTGAACTCACGCATGCAGCACGAGCGCAACTACGACGACGCAAGGCTCGCCAAAAGCGGCCTTACTCGCCTCGATATTGACCCTACGAGAGTGGAACTTGGCTTTATTCTTGACTTTGCCGCCCAGTGCCTGCGCAAGATCGTCATCGGTCTCGGCGGGAAGCAGGACGGGTATATGATGGAATCCAAGTTCGGCATCGCCGTCAGCTCCGAGATTATGGCGATTCTGGCTGTGGCTTCCGATCTTAAAGACCTCAGAGAGAGGTTGGGCAAGATCGTCGTCGCTTACGACAAGAAGGGCAAGCCCGTTACGACCTCAGATTTGGACGTGGCCGGCGCCATGACCGCTTGGATGGTCGAGGCCCTCAATCCAAACCTGCTGCAAACCCTCGAAGGTCAGCCCTGCTTCGTTCACGCGGGCCCATTCGCCAACATAGCCATCGGTCAGAGTTCCATCGTCGCCGACCGTTTGGCCCTCAAGCTCTCCGACTATCACATCACCGAGTCCGGCTTCGCCGCCGACATCGGTTTCGAGAAGTTCTGGAACCTCAAATGCCGTTACTCAGGCTTAATCCCTAACGCCGCCGTCATCGTGGCGACCGTCAGGGCGCTGAAGTGCCACGGCGGCGCTCCCATTCCTTCCCCCGGCAAGCCTTTGCCTGAAGAATACAAAGTGCCCAATGTCGGTCAGGTGGTGAAAGGCTGCGAGAACTTGCTGCACCATGTCGGAATCGTCAAAAAGAGCGGCATCAGCCCCGTCGTCTGCATCAATTCCTTCGTCACCGACACCAAAGAAGAGATTGAGGTCATCCGCAAGGCTTGTGAAGACGCCGGCGCCCGCGTGGCCGTGTCCGAGCACTGGCTCAAGGGCGGCGAAGGCGCTTTGGAATTGGCCGACGCGGTTAAAGACGCTTGCAACGACGTCCCCGACTTCAAGCTCCTTTACGAACTCTCCCAGCCCCTTTCTGAAAGGGTCGAGATCATAGCTAAGGAAGTTTACGGCGCCGACGGCGTCGACTATAGCCCTGAGGCTGCGAAGAAGATCAAGGCTTTCGAGGAAGATCCGGACACCAAGAATCTTGGCCTGTGTATGGTCAAGACTCACCTTTCCTTGTCTGCCGATCCCACCGTCAAGGGCGTTCCCAAGAACTGGAAATTGTTTGTCCGCGACGTTCTGATCTATGCCGGCGCAGGCTTTGTCGTGCCGGTGGCGGGCGCCATCACCTTGATGCCCGGAACCGCCTCTGACCCGGCTTACCGCCGCGTCGACGTCGATGTCGAAACCGGTAAGGTCAAAGGCTTGTTCTAAGCCATTTAGCTTTGGGACCTAGTCCCAAACTTTTAAGCCGCTGCCGACCTTTTGGGTTGGCAGCGGCTTTTTTTGCGCTAAAAAACAAAAGCGACTATTTCTGAACATCAAAACGACCATGGATATCAGGCCTGGAAATCAGGCCCTACCGTCAGTACAACGCGGCGGCGACCAAGGATGCGGCTTTTATGGGGACTTACGAGAACTAAAGCTTACAGAAAAACGGTGTACGAAACATTGAATTCCTTGCCGATACGTTTGGCCATTTCCCGGCTTATGGGACGTTTGCCGCTTTCCATCTCGGAAACTCGATGTTTGGTCGCCCCGATGCGTTCGGCCAATTCTTTCTGGGTTAAATCTTCCTTGCCGCGCAAGCCGCGCAAGGCCATGCCGGGATAACCATCGGGAAAGGCTTCTTCGACGCTATAGAGCTCTTCTCCATGCTCATTGACTTCGCGAGCTTGATGGTCGTTAGAGTCTTTAGAGTCTTTCGCCGCCATGGCGTTGCTCATCGCTTTCATGACCCTGGCCAAATCTTGTTTCGGCAAGGTCAATAGAAGCTCGGCGGAACCGGTGACGTCATCGATGCTTTTAATGAGAGCGGCCAATTCGCGAATGGGTGCGCTCAAGGATAATTCAGCTGATTCGCCGGTAATCCGCGTTTTCATGTACGCCTGCATATCTGACCTCCATAATCATTTCTTGCGTATCGGCTGCTTTCAAAACCGCCGCATAAACATGGCCTCCGGCGTCGAGGACGCTCATCGGCATTTACTCTCCACACGCCGGACACCGTTTTCCGGTCTACCTGACTATCCAGAACGAGCCAGGCGATCGGCATGCTGCATCGCCGCACGGGCGGAACTCGGAATTATCGGTCGAAGAACGAATAGAAAACCGAAGATCAAAATCCTTATTGGGATCCTCATTTGTTTAATTGATCCATGCTGTTGATCCTCCCGGCATTTCATCCATGTTTAGAGAGGCGCATCCTCCAACTCGAGAGGCGCGGCACGGTTGGTCTTCATCCCAGCGTTCCGATCGAGCCACTCCTCAACCACTCGGCGGGTAGCCTCCGACGGCGATTTGTTGCATGTCCGCTTCAGTTCCGATATAACCCATTCGGCGCCGCGGCGGGCGACCGAAAGGGTGCATCGTTCGGGCCAAAGCACTCTGTATACGTAAACGTTCTGACGGATGGCCACCCGTTCAAGGTATGAGGCGACGCAGTTGTGCTGCAGGCGTCCTTCCTCGGCCAGTTCCCTGGCTGTGGTAATCGGCAAAATAGATTCAGAACCTGTAATCGGAGGAGATGGCAAAGGAATATCCGTGTCTAGAGACGAGGCGCTGTTTATGTCCTCGACGAACTCGTCATGCATTTCCAACAGACGGCGAAGCTGGCGGATAGGCCCCGGATGCGCTCTGTTCGGGAAGAGAAGCTGGTGCATCGCCAAGATGTCTTGAAGCATATAGGCCGTCTTTGGTTTCCGATCCTCCTCCCGGCGGTGGGCAATTTCCTCGAGAAGCGTTGGAGCGGCGAGCGGAAGAAGAATAGGATCGGTTGCGATCCGGATAGCCCCGGCGTTTAGACGAGGAATGTGCGACATCGCCTTGAACGATGCGACGTCGAACATGCCCTGACGAATATAAAGGAGAGATGAGACGCTGATGGCGTTGAAGATCACTTTAGCGAGCGTCTTCCTGGCTGCCTCGGTTGGCGGAAATCCAAGCCACGCGAGAACGTCGCGCTGTTTCTTGCCTCGCTGAAGCAGGGCGCGCGCCGACCGCAGCGGTCGTTGAACAGACGGACGGTGGTACACCCAGTTGGAAGCGAGCGCATACGCCAGAGCAGGATTCGACGCCGTCAGGTCGAAAGCCGCCTCTCCGCACCGTGCCAGGAAGGATAACATGTGCCATTGACGTTCTGGAAAGAGACGAATAATCTCACGTACTTCCGAGGGGATTGTCTCATACCACTTGAGCCAAGCCAATTCAGCGGGATTGGCCTTCTGAGCCCCAAAAGGCAAGCAGAAAGGCGGC